>NZ_QWGO01000023.1:0-56386 GCF_003435535.1 Desulfotomaculum sp. OF05-3
GACTCTGAGTGGTCGATTCCTCCGGGCTCTAACAAAGAATACTCCAGTGCTTTGAAATGAGGTTAAGTTGCGGACAAAACATATATTTTAACAAAAACGATAGGAGGCGATTTTTTGAATATCAACACGATTACTGCGGAGGATCTTCGCCGTACGCCGGATAAGGAAGGACTGATTTTACAGGGCTGTGGCGGGGATCTGACAGAATGGGTAGACGGAATCAATGAAATGCTGACACAGGCAGGCATATTGAAAGATGGCAGTCAGTTTGAGAATGTGTTTGCTTTTCAGCACGGAGAACTGACCTGTTTGCTTTACCCGTTTGATGATGTGAAACTGGATATAGGAAAACTTGCCCTGTGGCGTTTACAGACCCATGAAGTCTATGGCGGCACATGGCTGTCGGACTTTGTGCCGAATTATTTAGGCGGATTTATAGAAACACCGGAAGCGTTGGCAGATAAACCGGATTGTCCACTGATCGGAGCAGATGGGAACATTTTTAATCTGCTGGGTATTGCTTCCCGTACTTTGCGGGAGCATGGTCTGAAAGAACAGGCAAAAGAAATGTCTGATCGGGTATTTGCTTCCGGCAGTTATGGAGAAGCGCTCTGTATCATTGGCGAATATGTCAACATCACAGATTCCGAACCGGAGCATAAGAATTCTCTCCGTCAGCAGCTAAAAGCAACAAAACCGGCAGACCCGGTAAAAAAGCAGCAAACTTCCAAACAGCAGGAACGATAAGGAGGGATGCGGAATGGAAAAGAAACTGACCTATGGTGTATGGGCGGTACGAAGCAGCACTTCTATTTTCGGACCGGCACAAAGCTGGTGCAAGGAAAATGGAAAACCGTTGGAATTTGATAGCAAAGCCGATGCTGAAAACTATGCAAAGGAAGCCAACGAGCATACGACAGCAAATGTCCGATACTATGTGAAAGAAAAAGAACCGGAACCCGGTGCTGTTCGGAAAGGAACATCTCAACCGGAGCTGGATGCACGCAGCCATGAAGAAGTGACACCAAGAAATGATGCATCGGAAAAACAAAATGAGATTCCGGGCAGACAGATTCCTTCTCAAACAGATCCGCTGGTAGAAATCCGCTCTGCGGTTCATAGTAATTACGCAGGCATGGTCGCTATGCTGGGTGCGGACAACCGTGTGTATTTGGGGCGTGAGGAACGCTGCCATTGTCAGGATATGCAGCCATCTTACTATGACAATCAGGATGGTTCCCTGTGCTTTGTCTGTGATCAGCCCGACATGTATTATTTTCTTTATGGAGAAGGCTGGGCGCATACCCAGACGGAAATGCTGGAACGAGGGCTTACCCTGCGCCAGTATGAAGAATTTGCGAGACTGCAAAATGGCGTCCTTGCACAGTTTACCACACAAAGAGAAATCCTGTTTGCCGGACAGCCATTTCAAGCGCCAGAAAGTTATCTTCGCAATGCGGAACTTTATGAGGAAGGACAAACCGGCAACTACAATATGCTGGATGGCAGGCTGAACAACGAACCTCTTGTGCGTCCGGATCTGACAGATGGACAGACGGATGAAGAAATCCGGGAGCTCGTGCCGGAAGCAAAGCCGTCCTTGATGGACCGTCTGAAAGCAGATAAACCGGAGCATGAAGCAAGGCAGATGATCCCTCCGGTGCCGGAAAGGGAACGCTGATGGCTGGGGTAAGATTTGAGGATGTAGATCTTCTGGGTGCTCTTTCCCGTATCGTAGATCTTCATACCCAACATTATAAAGAGGACTTTGACCTGGATAAAGAACTGATCTCAAAACTGGCTGTGTCAGACCGTTCAGAGGATAAACAGCTTCTTTGGATGTCACGCCCCTGCGGAACCTATACCCTGCGTGAACGGGAAGTTTATCTGGAGGGCAGCCATGAAAACAAAGTGTGGCGGTTTTACCAGGAACAGACAAATGATCCCGTTTTGGCTTATGCTATCTCTTTGAAAGAAGTCAGGGACGGAAAAATATTTGGCGATCTCTATCCGCTAAATTACAGAGAACATGTGGAACGGATGAAAAAACTGACCTGTCCAATCGGAAATGTAGCCGTTGCATTTGAGGATGGAAATATTATCACGATTCCCTATCAGGAACGGAGACAGCTTATGAACCGGCTTATGCCAGAGCATGGAGCACCTAAAACAATGACGTATCTGCCAGAAAATGAGCCGGAGTTGATGATGATCCTAAAACGGGAACGCTTCAAACGCAGCTATCATGCGGCAGCCGGAAATCTGGAGGAATATCTTGATAAGCTGGAAAAGACCACCTTGCGGGAAAAACTCAAAAGAGCAAAGACGGTGGTTTCAACACAGGAGGTCTCATCTCATAAAAGAGGGTTGGAACGATGAAGGGCAGGCATAACAAAAAATCTGTCCGCGTCGAATTTGTCATGTCCGAAGCGGAGGCCGAACTGGTAAAAGAACGCATGGCGGAACTTGGCATTACCAATCTGTCGGCATATCTGCGAAAGATGGCCGTAGACGGTTACATCATTCACCTTGATATGGGAGACATTCAAGAAATGATCCGGCTTCTCCGCATTTGTTCCAATAACTTAAACCAATATACCAGACGGGCCAATGAGACCGGCAATATTTATGCCGCAGATATAGAGGACATCCGCACCCGTCTGGACAGCCTTTGGGATGGCATGGACAAACTGATCCGGGGATTTGCAAACATTTCATAAACAGCCGGAAAGCCGTTGCTTTCTTTTTGCCGTCACGGTAAAATTTTTATAAGGGCAGATACCCTTCTGAAAGGAGGCAAAGCGTATGCGTTTGATAGGTAAATTACTGGCACTTCCCTTTATGCTGGTTACGGGGATTCTTTATCTGGTATGTAAATTTTTGGTGGTCCTTTCCGGTGCGGTACTTGGGATTCTTTCCGGGATCATCTTTTTGGCAGCATTGGTGCTGTTCTTTGTCTCAGGATTTTTGCCGGGTCTTGCCTGGCTTATGATCGCCTTTCTTATCAGTCCATACGGTCTGCCTCTGGCGGCTGCATGGCTGGTAGGGATCATTGGCGGGACAAACAGTGCCTTAAAGGATTTTATATTTGGTTAAGCAGATTTGGCGGGGCGCATAGGCAGCCCCGCTCTTTTTCTGCAATTATAACTTCTCTGATTGAAATTAAGTTAAGGAGGTGACGAAAATGGCGACCACAAGACTGATGCCTCTGCATGTAGGAAAAGGTCGGGACATCTCTACTGCGATTGCAGATATTATTGATTATGTAGAAAATCCGCAGAAAACCGATTTTGGAAAATTCATTTATGGCTATGAGTGTGATACCCGGCTTGCTGATGTAGAGTTTCTTCTTTCTAAACGACAGTATGCAAATCTGACCGGCAGAAACCAGGGGGCGGATGATGTGATCGCCTACCATCTCCGTCAGGCATTTAAGCCCGGCGAAGTTACGCCGGAAGAAGCCAATCAGATCGGCAGGGAGCTGGCGCTAAAACTCACAAAAGGAAAACATGCCTTTGTCGTCTGTACCCATGTAGATAAGCACCATGTCCATAATCACATCATTATCAACTCTACTACACTGGACTGTCAGAAAAAATTTCGCAACTTCTGGGGCTCTACCTGGGCAATCCGGCGAATGAATGACAAGCTGTGTTTGGAGCATGGACTTTCGATTGTTGAAAATCCGAAACCCAGCCGGGAGCATTATGGCACATGGCTGGGAAATAAAAAGCAGCCTTCCTTTCAGGAGCAGATACGTATTGCTATTGATGCTGCATTAGAGGAAATGCCAAAAGATTTTGAGGAACTTCTAAAGAAGCTGGAGGCTGCCGGGATTGAAGTTAACCGTGAAAGAAAACATCTTCGGTTCCGAGTTCCGGGACAAGAAAATTATACCCGATGCGATACGCTCAAAGGCGATTATACAGAACAGGCCATCAAAGAACGAATTGCCGGTACACGGACAGTAAAATCCCGCCATACTTTTTCAAAAAAACCGGTTTCCAAAGTTGGATTGCTGGTAGATATAGAGGCTGCAATCCGTTCCGGCAAAGGTCCCGGTTATGAGCGTTGGGCAAAAGTGTTCAACTTAAAACAGCTTTCCCAGGCAGTGCTCTACTTAAAAGAACATGGCGATATGGGTTATGAGGATCTTCTGGAAAAAGCCAACGCCGCTACCACTAATTTCAATACCTTATCCGTTCAAATTAAAGATTTAGAGTCAAGAATGAACGCCAATGCCGAGCTACAAAAGCAGATCGTAAACTATGCGAAAACGCGGGCTGTCTATGTAGAATATCGCAAAGCCGGGTACAGCAAAAAATACCGAATAGTACATGAGGCTGAAATTCTGCTGCACCAGGCGGCAAAGAATCATTTTGACGAGCTAGGAATCCAAAAGCTCCCCTCTGTTAAATCTCTCCGGGAGGAATACACCGATCTTCTGGAACAAAAACGGAAAGCCTATTCTGCCTATAAGCAGGCCAAAAATGATATGAAAGAACTTCATAATGTTCGGGCTAATGTGGAATATCTATTAGAGATTTCTTCCCCACCGCTACCGCAGCGCAGCACAGAAAAATCACGTCAATAAGGTTTGTCAGCTTTTCGTTTTCAGCGTTCCAACGGAACGCGCAGCCATTGCCACCCGCAATGATCTCAGGGGTTTGGGGATATGTCACCAACAAGCATTTAGCAGGAATTCCGGGAACGGGATTTCTGCTAAATACGCAATCTTACGTAAGATTGCATTGCTTGCCAGTAAGTTTAGCTCCATGTATTGACATCTTAGCCGCGTTTGTGTTATACTGTTATACACAACAGCATAACAGTTAAAACACACGGAGGATGCAGAAATGAAACTGATTATTTCAAATGTATCTGGCGTCCCCATATACGAGCAGATTAAACAGCAGATCAAGGCGGCTATTTTATCTGGCGAGCTTCAAGCCGAAGAAACTTTGCCCTCCCTTAGAACACTTGCCAAAGACTTAAAGATCAGCGTCTTAACAGTGACAAAGGCATACACAGAATTAGAGCAAGAGGGCTTTGTTAAAAATGTGCAGGGGCGTGGATGTTTCGTAATGGGGTCTGGTTCAGAACTGATTAAGGAGCAGCTTATTTGCAAAGTAGAAAACAATCTCACCGAAGCAATAAAAGCTGCAAGAATGGCAAATCTATCCACAGAGGAATTACATCGCCTTTTGGACATTTTAACGGAGGTAAAAACAGATGACTAATTATTTAGAGGTAACGAATCTTTCGAAATCTTTTGATTCTTTTCAGCTTCACAATATCAGCTTTACTTTGCCAAAGGGATATATTATGGGCTTGATTGGCCCGAATGGTTCTGGCAAAACAACGACAATCAAACTGATTTTGAATATGCTCAAGCGCACCGGTGGCACAGTCAAAGTGATGGGGCTGGATAATATCGCAGAAGAACAAAAAGTAAAATCAGAGCTGGGCGTTGTTTTCGATACAAATTATTTCAGTGATGATTGGAAAGTGTCGCAGGTTGAAAAATCCATTTCGGTATTTTATCCAAATTGGGACAGCCAGAAATTTGCGGATATGTTACGGAAATTTCACATTGCACCAACCAAAAAGGTAAAAGAACTTTCCAAAGGTATGCAGATGAAGTTAATGCTTGCCTGTGCGTTTTCATACGACGCCAAACTGCTGATCCTCGACGAGCCGACCAGTGGACTTGATCCGGTTTCCAGAGATGAACTTTTGAAAATTCTTTCAGAGTATATTGAAGATGGCGAGCATAGTGTTTTGTTCTCCACCCATATCACAGGCGATTTGGAGCGTGCAGCCGATTATATTACCTACATCAGTTATGGCGAGCTGTACTTTACTGGCAGCAAAGATGATTTTGTAGATATGTTCCGCATTGTAAAAGGTGGAATTGAGGAACTGTCCGATGATCTGAAAAATAAGGCGGCTGGTATTCGTACATTCCCTACGGGATTTGAGGCTCTGATGAAAACCGAAGATATTAGCGGTTTCCCTAACCTGACCGTTGATCCTGCCACCATTGATGAAATTGTAGTGTTTACAAGCAAGAAAGGTGACGATTATGAGTAATATTTTGAAATCCACAAAATTAGATATTGCATTGGTAAAACCATATTTTAAGACGATTTGCTTTACCCTGCTCCTGCCGATTGTGTTTGCCGCAATCAATCGTTCTTTGCTGACAGGGGTATCATTTGCTATGTGCTTTATTGCCATGACGACGGGATATACCTTTTCCATCACAGAAAAAAACAGCATGGATCGTCTGTTTGGTATTTTACCTGTTCGTAAAAGCGAGCTTGTGATCGGACGCTATGTTTTTGTCCTTGCAATGGGGCTTCTTTCCTTGATTATTTCTTTGATTGCACAGCCGCTTGTCTTGAAAGTGCTGGGTGAAACAGTTGGCGTATTTGATATTGTAACTGCCGCTATTGCAGGAGTATTCTTATTTGCACTCTATACCGTGTTCCAGATTCCGGGATATTACAAGTACGGCTCAATCAAAGGACGGGTATTTATGTATATTCCAGTGGCCGGTTTTTTGGTGACTTTACTTCTTCTCTCTAAAATGCCAGCTATCGGGAACTCAATTATTTCAGTCGTTGAATCTTCTCCGATACTTCTCGTTTTCCTTGCGGTTTTTGCTATTGTTGTGATGTATGCGGTTTCAATCTTCTTGTCCATTCGGATTATGAAGAACAAAGAAATGTGAGGTGATTGTATGGATTTTACAATTTTGGTAGTTGTGCTTTTGCTTGGTGTTGGCGTTCCTATCCGTAATAAACTCATACGGAAATATCGGGATAAGAAAAAGAATGATCGCAATTCGGAGTGAACAATATGGAGAAAACAGAGTTCATCCGCTGCCCAGTCTGCGGGAATAAAACACGCGACAAAATTCGGGAAGATACCGTACTTAAAAATTTTCCTCTCTTTTGTCCAAAATGCAAAAGTGAATGTCTAATCGACATTGAACAATTAGACTTACGATTAGCATTATGGGAATACCGTCGTTACTAATGACAGTATTCTGTTTGCTTTATGAGAAAATGCTCAATGCTGGAATGGGCAATAAATTTGAATTTGACAAGGAGATAATAATGATACCAATTTCTGATATTCTCATCCGCTCAATTAGTGGGTATGTGTTTATGGTTCCAGTCTTCGTACTGTATTTCTTGTGGCTCAAAAAATTGGGGAGAACACAAAGTTTTCTCCATACCGCTGCAGTGTTTGTTTTTGGTTATTATTTATTCGGACTTTTGACCGTCACAGGCATCGGCTTTACAAGCACAATGACCTTTCGCCCGAACATTTCTTGGACTCCATTTATCGGTATGATAACTGGGCCAATTGATACCATTCTGAATATTATTCTGTTTGTCCCGTTGGGATTTTTCCTGCCGCTGCTGTACAAGAAATATCATCACATGAAGACGGTTGCATTGACTGGCTTTCTGTTTTCTTTGGCTGTTGAAATTGTCCAGATGTTTGGCTGGGGTTCTTCCGACATCAATGACTTGATGACAAATACCGCTGGAGCCTGTATTGGATTTTTAGTTTATTGTCTGCTGTCAAGAATCTTGCCTGCCAATCTGAAAAAGCAACTTCAATCCAGCCGTGTCAATGCTGTGGCTGAAGTACTTCTCTTTGCTATTTGCACATTTGCCATTATGGTCACGGCTCAGACTTGGTTTGTCCATGATGTGCTGAATGTTCCATAAATTGTATCGGAAACAATCGGTCTCAGATATAAAAAAATAGTGTCTTCTGTTTGACACACCTGCAGACCGATTTTTCCGTATTGAACTTAGTCGCGTCAACGAAGCCACTACCTATGGAATTTCAATCTTTTCCTTCCTGTTATGCTTGGACAGATTGAATAATTCTCTTTGTGTTATATCTATTATTTTTAGGTAATAGTCCACAACGGCTTCTAACATGAAGGTACAAAAAATAAAAGTTGATCCTCAATCAACCCTATTATTGTACTCTTCAATTCATACTTTTCGATCTCAATGGTAGTATGGTTAGATAGACATCTGTTGCCGCTATCCCTTGGTAAGTTACCCGTTCAGCTTACCTACAAATTTAGAATACAATAAATGGCATCATTTGAACAGACTATATTTTTTTAAAATAACTGTTCTACTATGAGAGCTTCGGTCTGTTTGCTGTGCTGATTCTGGTACAGTTGGCGGCCACCGGCGCAGCAGCGTTCCGCTTTTACTACAAACAAAGAAAAGGCTGAATAGAAAATAGGTATCATCAATCAAAAATATCATTGGAGGTATAACTTATGGAAAAAGAAACAATGGGAACTGTAATTTCAGTTACAAAACAATGGTGGTTAAAAGTGAATCGTAAACCTGCCCGCGTTCATGCGATGGATGGCGCAGCCTTTCCGCATACTATCAAGGTCAAATATACGATAGACGGTAAAGATTACATCTGCCGAAAATGGATTGGTGCAGGAAACAACGTTCCTGACAAGGGAACAACGATTAAAGTTACCTATTGGGAAGATAAGCCATCGAAAGCAAGAATTGAGCTCTAATCAATAAATTTATCAAAATATGGAGGTGATGATGTGATGGGACATTAGCTGTTTTTGATATTGAAGAATCCGGCAAGAAGATTGGTGAAAAGTTATTTCTGCTTCTTAACGAGGAACAAAAGAATGCTCTAATGCAATATATTTTGGAACAAGGAGTCAGTCATGGAACAGTATTCAATTCCTGTCACACTTTCTCCGCAGCAGAGAAGAATCCTCTTACAGAAATACAAGAAGGCGAGCTTTATCTATGTCTGGAACACCGCACTGTCAGGGTTAGGGAACGGATTATCAACTTGACAAGTAAGGAGTTTGATATACTGGCATTGCTCATTGCCAATCCCAAACGTGTTTTTACTTACGAACTGATTACCGATTTGGTTTGGAAAGAGGATTGTGATTTCTATTCGAGAAAAGCGATTCATAATCATATGAGTAAGTTGCGTAAGAAATTGCGTTTTGAACCGGATCTTCCAAACTACATTGAGAGTGTCGCCGGGATCGGCTATAAATTTGAACAACTATAATATGAGCCCACAAGGTGTCGGTTCCCCTTGTGGGCTTGCTTTTTGCAGCATATATTCTAAGGAGCAGAATATGTAGAAAATTGCGAATATAAAGAGTAAAAAGCGAATGTCTGCGGACTGATACAGGAAACATAATCGATATAATTTTCTCCCAAGGAGGTATCAAGCAGCCGATTCAGGCCCCTCCTTGATGGGAGGAAATGCCTATGCGTCTATGCAACACAGATCCGCAGATAAACTGCTTTACATTCAGTCACCTATACGTCGTAGTCCAGCTCGTATGGATTGTGGCGTTTTTGGTTTCGACAAAGTTTGAGCATTTTCGCTGTCAACCTCCCGGAAAAATTTCATACTGTTGCTTTGGCGCGCCTGTTCTTTGTACGGGCGCGCTTTTTTGTACCCTTTTTTTAATCAGAAAGAGACTTAGACCTTATCGCTGCCGCAGCCCACCCTCTGGTTTCGATTTTTGCCATCAACTCAAACATCGAAATTGGAGGAAATTACTATGAAGAAAATCAATCTTCGGGATTATTACCCGTATTATACACAGGACATGATCGTTGAGGTGCCGGATGAAGTTGCTTTGTTGCTTCGGGAATATATGTTGTTGGAAGAAGCCTATCGGATTCGTACATACCGCTATAAAGCATTTTACTCTCTGGATCGAGACGAAGGTATTGAGCGTGAGATATTGCAAAAGCCTCTTAACCCGGCAGAAATTTGGGAACAGCGTCAAATGACGGAGTTGATTTATAAAGGTCTTTCCAAACTTCCGGTAAAGCAGCGCCAACGGATCTATGCACACTTTTTTCTTGGCATGAGCAAAGCAGATATTGCCAAAGCGGAAGGAACACACAAAAGCCGGATCACCCGTTCTATTGAAGCCGGATTGCGTAGTCTGGAAAAATATTTCAAAGAAATTTTATAACAGACGGCAACTTTGCCCCTAAAAATGTACTGAATAGTAGAGGGACATATTCGGTGGGACAAGCTGGACGGGTGTGGTAAGGAAGCATATACATCCTCCCACCCCAACTGCAATATCAATTTGTCTGCCATGCCCCTTGCTTGTTCCTTGACAACCGAATATACGCTGTTACAGGTACTTCATTCTGTGTTCCGAGCGGCAGATGGGGCGGCGCGGTGACAGGCAGCCTAAGGAGGTGATGAATCCAAGCTGTCCGAGCGATAAACGCAACCTACGAAACCGGTTGTGGCAAGCCGGACGCGATAACGACACAGATCATAATGGTACTTCTTCACAGCTTCCTAAAGACTTGGGGAGAGTTCCTGCGGCGTTTGCTTGCTCTGGCAAAGCGGCGGCGTATGTGGGACTATGATGCGGTGACGCTACCCGCAGCCTGTAACAGCCCCGTCCTTATAACAGAAGGACTTGCCGGGGTGCGTGGCAAATACGGCAGTAAAATCGAAATCAGATATAATGGGCCGGATTTATGTGTGCAATAACCATAGATCCGACCTATTCATGTGGTTTTGATAACACAGTTTTCAGAAGGGAGTTGATACTATGGAATTGAACACCATTGTCAGTGAAGTGGGTACGCTGGTAGACATTCGGGATGTCTCTGTCAACAAAGAACTTTCCCGTGATGAACGGATTGCAGAATTTGTTCAGCAGATAAAAAATCCATACCATTTTAAGTGTGGCCGTTTTACTGTACAGGCCAGCTTTTCTGCTGAAGGAGCTACCCTGGAAGAATGTATCAAGGGTATTTTACGATAGGCGCAATTTTAAGAAAGGGGCTGACTTTTCCGTAAAAGCATGGTAGAATAAGAATCGGAAAAGGAATTGAATATGGCATAACCACACTTCTTGAATTGCGGGGATTTTTCTGTGCAACGAAAGGAGTGTTTTTTTATGCAGGTTTACAAAGCGATTAAGTACATCCGTCTTTCTTATACGGATGATAAAACAGTAGAAAGTGACAGCGTTGCCAATCAGCGGCGCCTGATCGATGATTACATAGCCCGACACCCGGAAATTGAGGTTGTGGCAGAAAAAATTGACGATGGTTATAGTGGAGTTTTGTTTGATCGCCCGGCATTTCAGGAAATGATGCGGATGATCGAACAAGGCGAAGCTAACTGCGTGATTGTCAAAGACCTCTCCCGCTTAGGTCGTGAGTACATAGAAACAGGCCGTTATATGCGCAGAGTATTTCCAGCCTATGGAGTGCGTTTTATCGCAATTAACGATAATGTAGATACGGAAAATGACGCTGCCGATGATCTCACAGTTTCTGTCAAAAACATTATGAATGAGGCTTACTGTCGGGATATTTCCGTTAAGACACGGAGCGCCCTGGAAGTAAAACGGCGCAGCGGGGATTTTGTGGGTGCTTTTACCATCTATGGTTATGTGAAAGCCGGCGATAAACACAAGAGCCTGGAAGTAGACGAATATGCTGCCAATGTTGTGCGGGATATTTTCAGAAAACGGCTGGAAGGATTCAGCGCTTCCCATATAGCGGATGAACTGAACCGATTAGGAATTCTTTCACCGTTGGCGTATAAGCGCAATCACGGAATGCCTCATGCAAAAGGTGGCTATACAGACCGAAAGGATTGCAAATGGTCTGCAACTACAATCATCCGCATTTTACAAGATGAAACTTACACCGGAACACTGGTCCAGGGCAAGCAGACAACGCCCCATTTCAAATTAAAAGAGCGTGAGGACAAACCTTCTTCGGAATGGATTCGTGTGGAGGGAACCCATGAGGCAATCATACAAAAGCACGATTTTGATCTGGTGCAAAGGCTCCGCAGGATTGACACAAGGACTTCTCCCAAATCGGATAAGGTTTACCTGTTTTCCGGCATTTTGATCTGCGGCTGCTGTGGCTGCCGTATGACCCGCAAGACGAACCGCTATAAAGATAAAGAGTATCACTATTATTACTGCCCGACCGGCAAAAAGAATGGCTGCACATCGTCGGTCATGCTGAAAGAGTCGGATCTGATTGAATGTGTACAGGACAGTTTGAAAGGACATATTGAAAATGTTGCTTCTCTGGATGCCCTGCTGTCCAGTATCAGTCAAGAACGGATTAACCGGGAATTGGCGCAGGAATATGCCGCACAGATCAGAGTAAATGAGAAGCGTGTGGCACAGACCGAGGGCTTTAAGGCAAAACTCTATGAAAATCTGGTAAGTGGAATTCTGACAAAGGAAGAATTTCTCTCTTACAAGCGAAAATACAATGCAGATATTGAACTGTTCCAAAAAGCAATCGCTGAATGGAACGAAAAACTTACAGATGTATTAGAAAACCGAAGCGAACGAAACCGTTGGATCAACCATTTTATGAAATTTTCTACTATGGAGGATATTGACCGTCGGGCAGTCATGCAGCTTATCCGAAGCATACGGGTAATGGGTAAAGATGAACTGCATATTGAATTTAATTACCAGGATGAATATCAGAAAGCAATCTTTTTGGCAAAACAGATTGCTACAAAAAATGAAGAAAGGATGGTGGGTTAAATGGCAAGAAAAAGCAGAAAACAGACGGCAGTTCCTATGCCGGCACCATCTTTGTATGTACATGTGGCTCTGTATATCCGTCTTTCTGTGGAGGATAACAAAAAGCGAGGCTGCTCAGTAGAAAACCAAAAACTGGTACTGAATGACTTTCTTTCGGATAAACCGGACTTCGTTGTGTATGATACTTATATCGACAACGGAGCAACAGGGACAAATTTTCACCGCCCTGGATTTCAGCAAATGCTATCTGATATTGAAGCAGGCCACATTAACTGTGTGATTGTTAAGGATCTTTCCCGATTAGGGCGAAATTCTATTGACACAGGTTATTATATCGAACAATATTTTCATGCACATAATGTTCGGTTCATTGCTGTTACGGATCAGTTTGACACAGCGGATTCCGGAAATCTTCATGGTGGTATCATGCTGCCTTTGAAAAATATGATCAATGAAGCCTATGCTCTGGACATTGGACGAAAAATCAAAGCACAGGCGCGGCAGGCTATGAAAGATGGCGACTATATTGGTGCACGGGCACCTTACGGTTACAGGAAAGACCCTGATAATTGCCATAAACTTCTGGTTGATGAAAATACTGCCCCTGTGGTAAAACAGATTTTTGAATGGGCACATGAGCATGTGTCTCTGAACCGGATTGTCCGCAATCTAAATGAGATGGGGATTCCGGCACCGAGCCATTATAAAAAGGCTACTGGCGAGATTACCAGTCCGGGCCTGATCGGAAGCGGCAAATGGCAGACCCGTACAGTGATGAAAATTTTAGAAAGCGAAGCCTATACAGGCGATCTGGTGCAAGGAAAAACAAAGATTGTAGATCATCAGCAGGTCAAGGCTGGAGAAGATAATCTGATTATTGCCAAATGCACCCATGAACCGATCATTAGCTATGAATTGTTTAATGCAGTTCAGGAATACAGAAAACAGATCTGTGAAGAAAGCAAAGCAACTCCAAAACGCCCCTACACGCCAAACATTTTCAAAGGCAAAGTGTTCTGTGCTGATTGTGGCAGAAGCCTTCACCGGCAACGTGCCGAGCGCCGGAAAGGCCCCGATACTTATTGGTTCCACTGCCTTACAAACAGCCGGGTAGAAAAAGATAGCTGCAAAGGCGCAACGATGCAGGAAAAGGAACTGATTTCTACTGTTACGGCTATTCTTGAAAAAGAGCTGACAGTTGCGCTGGGAATGTCGCTGCCTCTCTTTCAGTTGGAGGCAAGACAAAAACAGGAAAAAGATAAGCTGAAAATTCAGATGTCGGCCAAACGGCAGGAAATTGAAAAAACACGCCGGCTGATCCGTGGTCTATATGAAAATATTGTGCAGGGTATTTTGACAAATGATGAATACTTTGAATTGAAGGCGGATTATGAATATGCTATCAAGGCTCTGTCTGGTGAGATTGAAGTATTTGAAAAATCTATGGACTCCCTGGACAACCAGCTTGCCCGATACCGTGCAATGGAAAAGGATGCAAAAACACTGGCACAGGATCATGTGCTGACTGCAGAACTGATCGAACGGCTCATTGAACGAATTGAGATCGATCACGAGCGGAATATTCATGTGACCTTCCGTTTCAAAAATGAATTTCAGGGAAAGGCGGTGGAACCGTGCGCAACTATGTGATTGCCCTTTATATCCGTCTTTCTGTGGAAGATTTCAAAACTGAAAGTTTGAGCATACCAAATCAAAAACTGATTCTTCGTGAAAAAGCTATGTCTCTGCCAGAATGGGATTGCAGTGAGATTTTGGAATTTATTGACAACGGTCATACAGGGACAAACTTTGAGCGTCCGGCGGTGCAGGAACTTTTAACAATGGTTCAGGCCGGAAAAATCAACTGTATTATTGTAAAAGACCTTTCCCGATTTGGACGTAACAGCATTGAAACCGGCTATTTTATTGAGCGGGTATTTCCTCTTTATCACACCCGTTTTATTTCCGTCAGTGATGATTTTGACACAGCTAATTTCAAAGGTGACACCGGAGGGATTGATATTGCTTTCAAGTATCTTATTAGCGAGTGTTATAGCCGGGATATGTCCATGAAAACCAAAAGTGCAAAATATGCAAAGATGCGTCGTGGAGAATATCAGAGTGTCATCTGTCCTTACGGCTATCGCAAGAGTGCAGACGGACGTATGGAACTGGACGAGGATGTTGCCCCGAATGTGCAGATGATATTTCAATGGGCGTCTGAAGGCAACACCGCAGCCGAGATCACAAGAAAACTGTATGCCATGAATATCCCCACCCCTGGGGAATATCGCAAACTTAAAGGCAAGGACTATTACAATGTTTCCCGAACAAACGGCGTTTGGAGTACATCAACGGTCCTGCGTATTTTAGAAGATCAAAGATATATCGGTACCTATGTAATTGGCAAGAGAAAGGTAAAAGAGATTGGCAGCCGACATACACAGTTAAAGGATGAAAGTGAGTGGTTCAAAATACCGAACCATCATCCGGCTATTATAAGTGTGGATCTATTTGAGAAAGCCAATGCTTCTATTAAGCGTTTCTCTCTGTCAAATAAAAAGCCGCGTGATTATCTGCTCCGTGGTAAGGTATTCTGTGGATGCTGCGATCATGCAATGTCTCTACGAAATGGTGCGTGGTTTTATTGCCGTCATTCCGAGGTGGCTGAAACGCTTCCTTGTCATGGTGTGCGCATAAAGATGGCTGATCTGGAGCAGGTTGTATTTGAAACAATTCGGGCTCAGATGTGTCCGGCATTGGGAATTGACAGCAATAAGGATAAATTGGATTTGCAGACAGTCCAGCAGGCCGAACATGAAGAAAAACTCCGTTCTATTCAAGACAGCAAGCGGCATCTTTATGAGCAGTATGCACTCGGAGAGATTGATTTGGAAACCTATCGAACACGAAAAGCGGTTTATGACACGGAACTGGTACAAGCCAAAAATGTTCATGCTGTCATTACTGCACAGACAAAGCAGATAAAAAGTGATTATGAGATCAAGTTGAAACAACAGGAAATTATGCAGGAAGTCGGAAACGCCAACATGCTGACAAAAGCTCTGATTGACCGGCTTATCAACAAAGTTTACGTCTTTCCAGGAGATCGGATTGAGATTGAATATGCAACACAGGATTTCTTAGAAACAAAGGAATCCGAAAAGGAGGTATAACCGTGAACCCCCATTTGAAACAGCTATGGGCAGCTATGAGGCTGCCCGAAAACTTCAAAAAAAGTTATAAATTTTTTTGTCGTGGGCTTGACATACGGGTGTCGTAAATCATGAATACGGATTCGCTTTACTCCTGCAGCTTTCGCACCTCTGTCCATCTCGTGATGAAGATAACTTTTTGTGACTGTGAAGATTCGTTCTTTCTTCTTCAGTCCGTAAAGCATCTGCAAATACTCCTGCATTTCTTCACAGAGGAACTTCGGCATTTTGATAATGCGGTTACTTTTCTTTGTTTTCGGTGTGGTAATCACATCTTCTCCGTGTAATCGTTGATAGGACTTGTTGATTCTGACCGTTTCTTTTTCAAAATCAAAGTCAGCGGCGATCAGTGCCAACAGTTCGCCCTCCCGGATACCACACCAGTAGAGCATTTCAAAAGCGTAAAAGGAAACAGGCTTGTCCATCATCTCAAATGAGAATTTCTTGTATTCTTCTTTCGTCCAGAACAGCATTTCCTTGTGTTCCTCACTTCCCATATTTCCCGCTTTAGCGGCTGGATTGGAACGCAGCTCATAATACCGCACCGCATGATTAAAGATAGCAGACAACTGATTGTGCAGCGTTTTCAGATAGGTCTGTGAGTATGGCTTTTTCTTTTCATCCCGATAGGCAAGCATCTCATTCTGCCATGCGATAACCTCTTTTGTGGAAATCTCACTGATTTTCAGCTTGCCGAAATAAGGCAAAATCTTCGTGCGGATGATATGCTCCTTTGTCAGCCATGTGTTCTCTTTCAGACGGCTTTTCATATCCCGGATATACAATTCGGTAAAGGCTTCAAAACTCATATCCATATCAGAGGAGTTCTGTAACTGGAACATTCGCTCCCATTCCTGTGCTTCTTTCTTGGTAGCAAATCCACGCTTACATTTCTGCTTGCGTTCGCCTTTCCAGTTGACATATCTCGCCATCACATACCATGTTCCATTGCTCTCGTTCTTGAATACCGGCATTATTCATCCTCCTTTCCTTATTCCTGTCCTGCCTTGTAGGACATAGTGGTATCCCCTTGGGGATTTCCTGCTCCGTAGAGTCTTTCATAGAAATACTGGCGGTTTACCCGCCCTGAAATTGTAATAAAGCCTTTTGCTTTCAGTTCCTCATTCAACTGACGGATGAGCTTGTAGGCATACGGCTTTGATACGCTTAGTTCCTGTGCCACTTCTTCGGCACAAATAAATCTGTTTTTCATATAATCAGTCCTTTCTTTCATTTTTTATCGCCGTTCTATCCGAATGAAGTTCCAGCAGGTATTCCCTGTTCGGCACTGTGCTGTCCCGATATATCATAATATGTCAGGCGCTCGCTTGCTGTCTGGCAAGGTCTTGGCGGTTTATACTGTTCGGACGGTCATTTTGTTTTTATTAAGCTTATTTGCTTAATTTCAAGTCCATTATACTAAGCATATTTGTTTGTGTCAAGTGGCTTTCCGGAAAATATTAAGCTTTTTTGTTTTGCATTATCTTGACTTTTCCTAAACATATCTGCTATACTCATTGTAAAATACATACAAGGAGTGGACACGTTATGGCGATTGGAGAAAGAATACATTTTTTCCGCATTCTGCGTGGAATGACACAAAAATATCTTGGTACGATTGTCGGCTTTCCTGAGCGAAGTGCCGATGTACGTTTAGCACAATACGAAACAGGAACAAGAAAACCGAAAGCAGAACTTACTGCTGCACTGGCACAGGCTCTGGATGTTTCCCCTCATGCCCTCGATGTGCCTGACATTGACAGCTATATCGGACTGATGCACACTTTGTTTACCCTTGAAGATTTGTACGGTCTGACTGTCAGTGAATCAGACGGAGAAATCTGTCTGAAAGTCGATACTTCCAAAGGCAAAGACGCTCACGAACTCCGGAAAATGCTGTATGCCTGGAAAGAGCAGGCTGACAAGCTATCTTCTGAAGAAATCAGTAAAGACAAATACGATGAGTGGCGTTACCACTACCCGGAGTTTGATACTACGCAAACATGGGCAAAAGTTCCTTCGCAGGCGCTTAGCGATGCTCTGGTCGAAATGTTCCAAGACCGACTCAAACCAGATAAATAAAGGGGGAAAATAAAATGCCTGTCGTTCCTATTTACCTCAATATAGATGATAAAACGTATCAAGGTATTAAAGCAGGTACCTTAGAGTTATACGGCTTAGCTAAAAATGCCAATACAAAAAGAGTGGCTAAACATATTCCTACAGTGGCTGATGCAACTAAAAAAAGTGCATCAAAAGCTATTGATTTTGTTCGAGCACATCAAAAAGGAACCTTCATAATAAGCGGTGTCCTCATTGCTGGAGGTACTATTGCTGGTACAGTTGGCTATATTGCACATCGTAAGCAGAAAAAACTCGATAAGCAATTTGGATTAGCTTTACAGGAGTATTTAGACGCTGCTCGTAATGGCACTTTGAACCTTGACATATTGAACAGTCTCATTAGTTCCATCGAAGTAATCGAAAACAACACTCAAAAAAAATCTATTAACCTCAATATTTCAGCAGCTCAATTTAGTGATTTAATAAACTGCATATTTGATTTCACTAAACGCTTAGCTGAAGCTAATAACTTTAATACAAATTCCATAAACCGACCAAAATATTTTAAAAAGAAAACCTCTGATGATTTGAAATATTATTTGAATATGCAAAAACAAATTTTTGAACAAGCAGCATAAAGACGACAAAAAGCCCTTAGCCATGCGTTTTATACCCACAGCTAAGGGCTTTTTAGATAAATATGGATTTATTTGTTGCACAACCACCTGTCAATTATTCTCTAACCCTAAAACCACCGGGTTACAAGAATAATGGCTCTCATGCAACTGTTATCAATTTGTTATCAAAAGACTTTTAAAAGTGCCGCAAACCCGCATAAATGCCGGATTCACTAAACATTTTTGTTTATTCGAACTCAATCGTAGCCGGCGGTTTCCCTGTGCAGTCATAGAGTACGCGGTTAACATGCGGTACTTCATTGACAATACGGCTAGATACAATTCCGAGAACTTCCCACGGGATCTCAGCGGCCTCGGCAGTCATAAAGTCGATGGTGTTTACGGCTCTCAGGGCAATCGCATAGTCGTAGGTTCTCTCATCACCCATAACACCTACGGAGCGCATATTAGTCAGTGCTGCGAAGTACTGGCCGATATTGCGGGCGATTCCTGCCTTTGCGATCTCTTCGCGATAGATTGCGTCAGCTTCCTGTACCATCTTTACTTTCTCCGGTGTTACGGCGCCGATAATACGGATACCAAGTCCCGGACCCGGGAACGGCTGACGGTATACGAGCTTCTCCGGAATTCCGAGTTCCAGACCGGCCTTACGAACCTCGTCTTTGAAGAGGTCGCGGAGCGGCTCAATGATCTCTTTGAAATCAACATAATCCGGAAGTCCTCCGACATTGTGGTGGGATTTGATCACTGCGGATTCTCCGCCGAGACCACTCTCTACAACGTCCGGATAAATCGTTCCCTGTACAAGGAAGTCAACAGCACCGATCTTCTTTGCCTCTTCCTCGAACACACGGATAAACTCCTCACCGATGATCTTTCTCTTTCTCTCCGGCTCCTCAACGCCTGCTAATTTATCGTAGAAGCGCTGCTGTGCGTTTACGCGGATAAAGTGCAGATCGTACGGGCCATTCGGTCCAAATACTTCCTCGACCTCGTCGCCTTCATTCTTACGGAGAAGACCGTGATCAACGAATACACAGGTGAGCTGGTCGCCGACTGCCTTTGCGAGCATAACGGCTGCAACAGAAGAGTCAACTCCACCGGATAACGCGCAGAGAACTTTTCCATTTCCAACTTTCTCGCGGATCGCTTTGATGCTGTTTTCAACAAATGCGTCCATCTTCCATGTGCCGGCACATCCACAGACTTCATAGATGAAGTTATGGAGCATCTTTGTACCTTCCTGAGTATGAAGGACTTCCGGATGGAACTGGATCGCATATAATTTCTTCTCCTCGCACTCAGCGGCTGCAACCGGGCAGTCCGGAGTATGTGCGACGATTCTGAATCCAGGTGCTTCTTTCTCGATGTAGTCATTGTGGCTCATCCAGCAGATCGTCTTCTCGGATACATCTCCGAAAAGCTTGCTTGTCTTATCCACAGTCACTTCGATCTTGCCGTACTCACGAACCGGTGCCTTGCATACATGTCCGCCGAGAACGTGGGACATCAGCTGCGCGCCGTAGCAGAGTCCGAGTACCGGAACGCCCATCTCAAACAGTTCCTTGCTGCATGTAGCAGCACCTTCCTCATAAACGCTGTTCGGACCTCCGGTTAAGATGATTCCTTTCGGATTCATTGCCTTGATCTGTTCGATCGGAGTCCGGTAGGAGTAGATCTCACAGTATACATGGCATTCACGGACACGACGGGCAACCAGCTGATTGTACTGGCCGCCGAAGTCGATAACAATAATTTTTTCCTGATTCATCGGGTGCCTCCTGAAATATGTGCATGTACTTCTTGATAACTGCCCGGCAATCCGCATCGATTCATGCCGGAATGCCGGACAGATATAAATTTTCCTATTTGGAACTAATTATAAGGGATTCATGGAAACTTGGCAAGTGCTTTCCCTCAAAACCTGTACTTTAATGAGTATGAAGGATTACAGTACACGGGCACTCCTTGCCCGCGCACTGTAACAGGATTTTGCCGATGCTTCGCATTCCGAATCGGCAAAATCCACTACCACCACTGTATTGTACGGAATTTTCAGTTCAGAAAATTCCTACCCATGAAAAGTAACTATGAAGGTTCCTGTACATAATCAGGCATGTTTGCACCTCGCGCAGGCAGCAACATTATTTCTCATACGTTCCCTTTTTAAGGATTTTTCCGTCTCTCATCATAGGCACGCCCATAGCGATCACCGTATCAAGAGAGAGATCTTCATTCATGATCAGGATATCGGCATCACTTTCTTCCTTCACAGCACCCTTTTTCGGATATAATTCCAGAGCCATCGCCGGATTCTTAGTTCCGAGAGCCAGAAGTTCCTCAAAATCCATATTTTCTTCTTTTACCATGTAGACGATCTGACGGTAGATCGTATCCACATCGGAAACACCGATCTCCACAAGTTTTCCTTCTGCGTCATAGTTAGACCAGCTTCCCTGTCCATCGGAGCTCATGGTCACCTTCTCCATTGGAACGCCTTCTTCTTTCGCTTTCTTGACAGCGTCTGCAACAGAGTGGAACTTGCTTTCAGATTCCCCACAGGTGAGGTCGATCGTTCCGCCCATCTTCGCGAACTTAAACGCATCCTCTAAGAGGTTCGCGTTGCGTCCCACGTGAGTCGGCTGAAATGTTTTCGGCGGGATCGAGGTGCGCTCTAATGCCTCAAATACCGGTTTTAATGCTCTCTTATCTCCGCCCATGTGAAGGCAGATAAATCCAGGTTTTCCACTCAGCATTCCTGCGGTGCGGACATCACTGGCCAGACGGATCAGTTCTTCTGTCGTGATATTCGGCGCACGGTGATCAGAGATCGCAAGCTTCACTCCAAGGATCTCATCGATAAACATAATGTCCTTGCTGACACTTCCGGTCACGGTCGTACTCGGATAACCATAGGCTCCGCAGATCGCATAAGCGGAAATTCCCTCTTCTTTTAACGCTTTTACCTTTGCTAAAAGATTCTCCACGCTTCTGCTGATTCCGTCAGTTCCCAAAAGTCCAAGTACAGTTGTAACACCACCCTTGATCAGGCTGGACAGCTGGACCTGCGGTGCCTGAGTGTGGAAGCTTCCTTCTCCGCCGCCTCCGGTCACATGGACATGACGGTCGATAATACCCGGAGTCACGATCTTTCCGGTTCCGTCGATTACTTCACATCCCTCATACTCCGGCAGATGATCCGCAATTCTTTCGATTCTTCCTCCGGCAATCAGGATATCCTTCACTCCGAGATATTCCGGTGCGTAAACTTTTGCGTTTTTTACTAACAGCATGGGCTTATTCCTCCTGTGTAATCCCTGTTTTACATAACTGCCCGACAGCGGGAAATTCAGTTCAGACAAACCAGCGTACGGCTGAATTGTAATAGAAATTACTGTCGGGCAATTATGATTTTCTTATTATTTTAGTATAACATACCGCCGGAAGTATTCCAAGTGATGATTCAAAACTTTCATTTTTTTACTCGTTACAGTACACGGGCACTCCATGCCCGCGCACTGTAACAGGATTTTGTCGATGCTTCGCATTCCGAATCGGCAAAATCCACTACCATCACTGTATTGTACGGAATTTTCAGTTCAGAAAATTCCTACCCATGAAAAGTAACCTTTACTCGTCTGAACCGGCATCTCCGTTCTCAAGATACCGCTTGACATACTGCCCCGTATAGGACTCCGAAACCTTCACGATCTCCTCCGGCGTTCCTTTCGCGATCACGGTACCGCCGCGGTCTCCGCCTTCCGGTCCCATATCGATAATATAATCCGCGGTCTTGATCACATCCAGATTGTGCTCGATCACAACCACCGTATTTCCACCTTCGGAAAGCTTTCTTAAGATCTCCACCAGCTTATGGACATCCGCGAAGTGGAGTCCTGTCGTCGGCTCATCGAGGATATAGATTGTTTTTCCGGTTCCGCGTCTGGAAAGCTCTGTGGCGAGTTTGATCCGCTGCGCCTCTCCGCCGGAAAGCTCCGTCGAGGGCTGTCCGAGCCGGATATAAGAAAGTCCCACATCGTTCAATGTCGCGATCTTTCTCGCGATAGACGGCACATTCTCAAAGAACTTTAACGCCTCCTCCACGGTCATATTCAACACATCGTAAATGCTCTTTCCCTTATACTTCACTTCCAGGGTCTCACGGTTGTACCGCTTTCCACCGCAGACCTCGCAGGGCACATAGACGTCCGGCAGGAAATGCATTTCGATCTTGATGATTCCGTCACCGCTGCAGGCCTCGCATCGGCCGCCCTTCACGTTGAAGCTGAACCGTCCCTTTGAGTATCCCTTCGCCTTCGCATCGGTGGTCGCTGCAAAAAGATCACGGATCAGGTCAAACACACCAGTGTAGGTCGCCGGATTCGATCTCGGCGTTCTTCCGATCGGGGACTGGTCGATGGCGATGATCTTATCCAGCTGTTCCACACCATCGATTCCGTCGTGATCTCCCGGGATCGTCCGGGCACGGTTCAGCTTTTTCGCCAGCGCCTTATAGAGGATCTCGTTGATCAGGGAGCTCTTTCCCGATCCCGACACACCGGTCACGCAGGTCATAATTCCAAGTGGCACATCCACATCGATATTTTTCAGGTTATTCTCCCTCGCGCCGCGGATTTTGATCCAGCCCGTTGGGCTTCTTCTCTCCTTCGGCACCGGAATTTTGATCCGGCCGCTCAAATACGCACCGGTGATCGATTCCTTACACTTCATGATCTGGGCTGCCGTTCCCACAGCGACCACATTTCCGCCGTGTTCCCCGGCTCCCGGACCGATATCCACGATACAGTCCGCCGCCCGCATCGTATCTTCATCGTGCTCCACGACGATCACACTGTTTCCGAGATCCCGGAGATGTTCCAACGTTTTCAGCAGCTTATCGTTATCTCTCTGGTGCAGTCCGATACTCGGCTCATCGAGGATATAGGCAACCCCCACAAGTCCGGAACCGATCTGGGTCGCCAGACGGATTCTCTGTGCCTCGCCGCCGGAAAGGGTACCGGTCGCCCGGGATAAGGACAGATAATCCAGTCCCACGTCGATCAGGAAGCTGATCCTCGCCCGGATTTCCTTCAAAATCTGTTCACCGATCATCTTCTGCATCTCGGATAGCTTCAGATCATCGATAAACTCCCTGAATTTTACGATAGACATATTCGTAGCCTCGTAAATATTCAGCCCACCTACCGTCACCGCCAGAGAAGACTGCTTTAAACGCTGTCCATGACAGGTGGTACACGGTGTGATCCGCATAAAGCTCTCGTACTCTGCCTTGCTGGCCTGGGAGAATGTCTCCCGGTAACGGCGGTTTACGTTCTCGATCAGACCCTCAAAGGCCACGTCATAAACACCGGTTCCCCTCTGTCCTGTATAGTGGACCTTTACTTCCTTTCCGCCGGTTCCGTAGATCAGGATATCATGGATCTCCTTCGGATAATCTTTGAACGGAGTATCAAGATCAAAGTGATACTCTGCCGCCAGGGCATCTAAGATCGCCCTTGAAAAGCTTCCCGGCTTCGCGCAGGACTGCCAGCCGAGAACGACGATTGCTCCCTCATTGATACTCAAGGACTTATCCGGGATCATCAGATCTTCATCAAATTCCATCTTATATCCCAGACCGAAACAGTCCGGGCAGGCGCCGAACGGGTTGTTGAAGGAGAAGCTTCGCGGCTCCACCTCCTCGATGCTGATCCCGCAGTCCGGGCAGGAAAAGCTCTGGCTGAAGTTGATCGGCTCGCCGTCAGCTACATCCACGATCATCAGACCATCGGACAGCTTCATCACTGTCTCTATGGAGTCCGTCAGACGTTTCTCGATCCCCGGCTTCACAACGAGACGGTCCACAACGATCTCAATATTGTGCTTGATGTTCTTCTCCAGCGTGATCTCTTCTGACAGCTCATGTAGATTTCCGTCGATCATCACACGGACGTAACCACTGCGTTTCGCCTGTTCCAGAACCTTCTCATGACGTCCTTTTCTTCCACGGACCATTGGCGCTAAAAGCTGGATTTTCGTCCGCTCCGGCAGTGTCATGATCTGGTCCACCATCTGGTCCACTGTCTGCTTGCGGATCTCCCTGCCGCACTTCGGGCAGTGGGGGATACCGATCCTAGCGTACAGAAGACGCATATAGTCGTATATCTCCGTCACGGTTCCTACGGTGGAACGCGGGTTGCGGTTCGTGGATTTCTGGTCGATGGAGATTGCCGGGGAAAGTCCCTCGATGCTCTCCACATCCGGTTTTTCCATCTGGCCTAAGAACTGGCGCGCGTAGGAAGATAAGGACTCCATATAGCGTCTCTGTCCCTCCGCATAGATCGTATCAAATGCCAGAGAAGATTTTCCCGATCCCGAAAGTCCGGTCAGGACCACCAGCTCATTTCTCGGGATATCCAGGGAAATATTTTTTAAGTTGTGCTCGTTGGCACCTCGTATTTTTATATATTGCTTCGGCATTGTGTCTCTCCTCTTTGCCATGTCTGCTTTTGCTTTATCATTCTCACAGAGCTCCGGGACTATACGTTTTCCAGGTATTCCGGACATTATCCCATGTTACGGTCAGTATACCACAAATTCGCCTCATATGCAAACGTTTGTTCGTTTTATGTTTTACCACTTTTCATCTGCACAGACTGCGCAGACCGTTTCAATCGGCATATCCATCTGTCTTTTCCCCCAAAAACGCGAAAGACCCCGGCAGCTGCCCGCCGGGGTCTCTCTTTATGGGTTTCTATGAAATTCTACATTATCTGTGTGTACTGTTTTTCAGCATTTCCCTGCTACGAGATCTTCTATACGCATATAAATTTAAGACTTCCAGAACTATTGATACAAATTCAGTCGGTAGAAGCAGCATAAACATATGGTACACCGGGATATACGTTATGAAAAGCTGTCGACATATCTTGTATGAGATAAAAGCTATAGGAACTATGAGTAGTATCCATCGTCCGTCTCTACTTCTTAAACTATCGTAAACAGCCAGTGCATATAGAATTTCAAGCACAAATATAATGCATGATACGCTTGAAATATTCGCAACATTACTTGCCAGTACTTCATCGACTAATTCTGGATTTTTTACCAGCTCGTTCCAATATTCATATGTAATGACTCCTGCCGGAGGGATATATTCTTTATGTCCGTTTTTCAGAATAAAACCAATAAAGAATATATTAAACAAAATAACTGTCAAAGATGATAAATAAAAAAATTTGCTTTCTTCATAGCTATTCATTCCCTCCTAATCATATGAGATAATGTAATAGACACACTTTCTTTTCAATTCAATAAAAACATCGCCGTCATCATCCTTTATATAATCAAGCTTTTTGTATCCATTCCTACCAGGAAACTTCTACATTATATCCACCGTTCTGATCCTTCGTGATCTTATATTTCACGCCGTCCGCATCTGTCACGGTTCCGCTGGTCTTTACCTTACCGGATTCGTTGACCACATATGTCTTTCCGTCAACGGTGACTTTCTCGTACTTCATTCCTTCTTCCGCACTCACAAGGCGTCCGTTCTCGTAGAGACTTCCGTCCTTCACACCCGTGAATCCGTCGCCTCTCGTTCCGATACTGCCGGAAGTTGTGAAGTAGAATACTTCGTTGTCATGGTTATCGTCGTTGATCACGATCCGCCCGGTCTTCATCTTTCCGTCACTGTCAAAGTAGAACTTTCTGCCGTCGCTCAGCTCCACAAGACCTGTCTTCATGCGGCCCTTTTTATCAAAGCAGTAGGTCTCGCCCTTGATCTTTGCTATTCCGTATCCGCAGGCCTCCGTTGTTTTATAGGATGTGGAGTATGCGCGGCCATCTTTAAAGTAGTACCAGTTTTCCTCAGCGTCATCCGGGGATGCCATATATCTCCAGCCGTTCATCTGCTGTCCGCCGCTGCGGAAGTAGCGAAGGGCATTGACATCGCTGTTGGAGAGGTCGTCACGTCCTGTAGATGTGTAATCAGACTCATTTACCCAGCCAGTCAGCATCCTTCCGCTGTGGTCAAAGATATAGGTCTCACCGGAGATCTTCAGCTCACCATCATAGATCAGCTTTCCACTGGAATTAAAATAGTACCAGTACTCACCCCAGTCATCCTCTCTGTCCGCCAGTTTTCTCCAGCCCGTCGTCATAGCTCCGGAATCTTCTAAATGATAGATCTTACCATCGATCTCCACCCAGCCGATATCCAAAACGGAATCCGTAAAGTGGTACCACACGTCATTGATCTGTTTCCAGCCGTTTGTGTACGCCTTTCCGTTCGCTCCAAAATATCTCCATCCGCTCTCGTTCCAGCGGCTGTTGTTGATGTACTTCCATGTGTTTGTGATCATGACACCATTCTCGTTTACATAATAAGTATCATCGATCAGGCTGTTTGTCTGCATCACTCCATTGTAATCCATATAATACCATGCATCCTTGGAGCATACCCAGTCATTCCGAACGAGGCGTCCGTTGTTGTCATTGTAGTAATACCATTTTCCATTCTGCTGCGACCAGTCCGCAAAAGAGGTCGTCGCCATTCCTGCGGTTAAAATCATCGCCGCAACTGCTGCACCTGCAAAATATCTCTTCTTCATAGAAACCCTCCTCTTCTAAATATTTCCGTTTCCGGAATATACTTTTTCACTTTCCCACCGGTTTCCTTTTCATCGTTCCCACGGTGGCTATTTGTTTTCGATATCTCCGTTAGATATCTTTCGTTTTTTGTTTGTACTTGTATTATACAGAAAACTTCCTAAAAACTCTTCTCTTTTTCCTTACATTTCATTAAAAATATGACGCAAAAATGCGGCAAAAACAGGATTGCATTCCCATTTCTGCCGCATTTAAAATTTTCTTATGATTTGCCGCCGGACACTGCAGTTTCTCCCTATGTCTTACCGCAGCACTGAACGTATATCCGACATTTTTATTTTACTCTGCATCTCCAAACAGACGGTTAACTGCACTGAAGATACCTCTTAAGGATGCTCTCGTGATGTTGGAGCTGATGCCGACACCGTATGTCACCTTGCCGGTCTTCTGATCCATCAGGTGGATATAGGAAGCCGCCTGTGCCCCGGAACCGGATGTCAGCGCATGCTCGCTGTAATCGAGAACCTTGATTGAGATACCAAGCTCCTCCTCCAGTCCGCGTTTCACAGCATCGATTGGGCCGTTTCCGACACCTTCAAACTGTTTTGTCTCGCCGTGGTTAGAGTAGGTAACAACAGCAACGGTTGTGAACTGGTCTCCGGACTCGAAATCTGTGGTCTTGCACTTGCGGAAGTGGTACGGTTCCTTGCGGTCGAGATACTCGATGCGGAACTCTTCCATGATCTGTTCCGGTGCGACCTCTCCCTGCTTCTCTGCGATCTTCTGGATCACATCCGCGAACTCTTTGTGCATGCCGCGTGGAAGCTTGAATCCAAAGAAGCTGTCCATAACGAAAGCAACACCGCCCTTTCCGGACTGGCTGTTGATACGGACCACCGGCTCGTACTCTCTTCCGATATCGGACGGATCGATCGGCAGATACGGAACCTGCCAGATCTCGCTCTTTCTTTCCATAAGCACATGCATTCCCTTGTTGATAGCATCCTGATGGGAACCGGAGAATGCAGTAAATACCAGCTTTCCAGCGTACGGATGACGCGGATCGATATGCATCTTTGTGCAGCGCTCGTAAACTTCCGCGATCTTCTTGATATCGCCGATTTCAAGCTCTGGGTCGATTCCCTGAGAGAACATATTGTAGGCGATGGTCAGGATATCCACGTTTCCGGTACGCTCACCATTTCCGAACAGGGTTCCCTCAACGCGGTCAGCGCCTGCAAGCATTGCAAGTTCTGCAGCAGCGACACCTGTTCCGCGGTCATTATGCGGATGAACGCTTAAAATGATGCTCTCGCGGTTCTCCAGATGTTTGCTCATCCACTCGATCTGGTCTGCAAATACGTTCGGCGTCGTCATCTCGACAGTGGACGGAAGGTTGATGATCATCTTATTGTCCGGTGTCGGTCCCCATGCTCTCTGGACCGCGTTGCAGATATCAAGCGCATAGTCCATCTCTGTTCCGGTAAAGCTCTCCGGGGAATACTCCAGGATCACTTTTCCGTCATAATCTTTCATGTACTTCTTTACCATATCGACACCGTCGATTGCGATCTGCTTGATCTCCTCACGGTCCATATGGAATACAACATCACGCTGTAAGGTGGATGTAGAGTTGTAAATATGCACAACTGCCTTCGGGATTCCCTGAATGGACTCGAAGGTTCTCTTTAACAGGTGATCACGGCACTGGGTCAGAACCTGAACCGTCACATCGTCCGGGATCAGCCTGCGTTCAACGAGCTGTCTTAAAAAGTCAAATTCGATCTGGGAAGCGGCCGGGAAACCGATCTCGATCTCCTTGAAGCCCATCTGCACCAGCATATTGAACATTTCAATCTTCTCTTCAACGACCATCGGCTCTACAAGGGCCTGGTTGCCGTCGCGCAGATCCACGCTGCACCAGATCGGCGCCTTCTGGATCTCTTTATTCGGCCACTCCCGCTCCGGGTAATTCATGACCGGTACTCTCTGATATCTCTTATAATTCATCATAGTTTCTTTCCTCCGCTTTTCTGATAAAAGTTATTTTCATTCCTGCATTTCATGAATTTCTGTGATCATGCAGTCTTTCCAGGCACTGCAGTTTCCCTCCAGCTTCATAGTTGCAGGCCACGGAGTCGGTAAACCACGCTGTACTTCTCAATTATAAACAATGTTACGCTTTTAGGTCTAACCCCATTTTCATCAGTCCTTTTTTTGTGAAATTCAATCGACGGTCGCGTTTTTGACCGTCCTTTTCCGTTTTTTCATTATATCACTGTAAAAAAGGAATCGCAAGGATCTATGCCATAACATTTAGATATAGGAGATATGAAGTGTTACAGTACACGGGCACTCCATGCCCGCACACTGTAACAGGATTTTGCCGATGCTTCGCATTCCGAATCGGCAAAATCCGCGGTCATAACAGTATCATACGGAATTTTCAGTTCAGAAAATTCCTACCCATGAAAAGTAACTACGAAGTCACTGTACACCTCCCAAGCCTTTCTGAGATTATAACCATATGTAAAATGAGGCAGCAAATTATTTCACTGCCTCATCCTTCATATTTTATATTTCAAGCGATCAGCTTTCTGTCACATGACCTTTTTTCTTCAATACATCGATCACCTGATCCACATACTTTTCGCAGATCTCCGGTGTCTCCGCCTCGACCATAACGCGGATCAGCGGCTCTGTTCCGCTCTGGCGGAGGAGAAGTCTTCCGTCATTTCCGAGTGCCTCATCAACAGCCTTTCCTGCTGCCTGCACATCCGGGTCATTTAATGCCGCCACCTTGTCTGCCACGCGGACATTTTTTAAGAGCTGCGGAAGGATCGTAACCTCGGAAGCAAGCTTTCCGAGCGTCTCCTTCTTCTCCAGCATAACCTCCATGATCTTTAAGGACGTCAGGATTCCGTCACCGGTAGTCGCGTACTTGCTGAAAATGATATGTCCGGACTGCTCACCTCCGAGGCAGTTTCCGGTCTTGGACATGTTCTCGTATACATATTTGTCGCCGACAGCCGTCTTCTCGTAGCCGATGCCCTCACGGTCAAGTGCCTTGTAAAGGCCAAGGTTTGACATAACTGTGGTAACGATCTTATTGTTGCGCAGAAGTCCCTGTTCCTTCATATATTTTCCGCAGATATAGAGGATCAGGTCGCCGTCCACGACGTTTCCGTTCTCATCCACAGCCAGGCAGCGGTCCGCGTCACCATCATAGGCAAAGCCCACATCGAGACCTTTCTCCTTCACGAATTTCTGAAGGTTTTCAATATGAGTGGAACCGCAGTCGCGGTTGATGTTCAGTCCGTCAGGCTTGTCATTGATGACGTATGTGTCAGCGCCGAGGGCATCAAATACGCTCTTCGCAACGGAGGAAGCACTTCCGTTGGAGCAGTCGAGACCGACTTTCTTGCCCTTGAAGGATCTCGTCGCAATGGAGATCAGATAACCGATGTAGCGGTTTCTTCCTGCCGCGAAGTCCTGCGTTCTTCCGATATTCTCTCTCTTCGCGAGCGGGATCTCTTCCATCTCTCCGTCTAAGTACTTCTCGATCTCTGTGATCACGCTCTCCTCGAGCTTCTCGCCGTTGCCGTTCATGACCTTGATTCCATTGTCATAGTACGGATTGTGGCTGGCGGAGATCATGATCCCACAGTCAAAATCTTCCGTGCGGATCACATGGGACACACTCGGAGTTGTTGTTACATGTAAAAGATAAGTGTCAGCGCCGGATGCCGTGAGTCCCGCCGCAAGGGAGTACTCAAACATATAGCTGGAGCGTCTCGTGTCTTTTCCGATCACAACTCTGCAGTGGTCTCCCTTGGCCTGTTTTCCATAATACCAGCCGAGAAATCTTCCGACTTTATACGCGTGTTCCACGGTAAGATCGACGTTTGCCTCGCCGCGGAAGCCGTCGGTACCAAAATATTTTCCCATTCCTCAATTTCCTCCATATACCGCGAACCTTATAGAGAATCGGACATTTCCATAAAACAATATCCTCATTCTCTATAGAGTCCGCGGTTTTCTGTCTCTTCATAGATTATGCGCATCTGCACCAAACTGTCCGGCATTGATACGCTGCTGACAGGACTTCGCAGATCCTGTTTTCTCTGATAAAACAGGCTGCCGGAGAACATGTCTTCACCGACAGCCGTATGTCTTTTTATAAGCAGGACCGGTCCTTCGCCGCCAAATCCTGATCTTTATCCCAGTCCGGTAAGGCTCCACCTCTTTCAGGCAGTGAACCCTTCTACCAGGTGATCTCCTTCAGATATCTCGCAACCGCGTCCTTCCACTCCGGAAGACGCTCGAAGCCGTTCTCTGTAAGCTTTTCCTTGCTCATCCGGCTGTTCATCGGGCGTTTTGCCTTTGCTGCCGGATACTCATCGGAATGCACCGGTGTCACCTTGACATCCATGCCGGCTGCGCGGAAGATCTCGCACGCGAACTCATACCAGGAGCAGAGTCCCTCGTTGGTCGCATGGTATCTGCCGTATTTGTCGGTCTGGATCATATCAACAAGGAGTCTTGCGAGATCGTAGGTGTAGGTCGGGGACCCGATCTGGTCATCAACGACAGATGCAGCTCCACGCTCCTTTCCGATCCGCAGCATGGTCTTGATAAAGTTCTTGCCGTTTACGCCGAATACCCAGGCGATGCGGACGGTAAAGAATTTCTCTACCAGCTCCTCGACTGCAAGCTCTCCCTCATATTTGGACTGTCCATAGACATTCAGTGGATGTCTCTCGTCATCCGGCTCCCACGGGCGGGTTCCCTGTCCGTCGAACACATAGTCCGTGCTGATGTACATCATCTTAATGCCGAGCTTTTTGCAGACTTCCGCGATATTTCTTGTCCCGCCTGCGTTGACCTTCATGCAAACATCCACATTGTCCTCCGCTGCGTCAACTGCTGTATAAGCGGCACAGTGGATGACCGCCTCGACATTTGCCTCCGTGATCACACGGTCGCATGCCTCTTTATCGGTAATATCCATCTCCGCAAGATCGACTCCGATCGGAGTCAGACCGCGTTTTTCCATCTCATTTACAACGTCATGACCAAGCTGGCCTTTTACGCCTGTTACTAAAACTCTCATGTTCGCGTTATTCCTTTCACCTGAAAGTGCCTTACTTTAAATCTTTACCGAGACGGTCGCCGTACATATTATCGAAGTAATTGCTGTACTCACCGCTTAAGATGTGCTTCCACCAGTCCTCGTTGTCCAGATACCACTGGATCGTCTGCTGGATACCGGTATCAAAGTTGTATTTCGGCTTCCAGCCAAGCTCTGTCTCAAGCTTTGTCGGGTCGATGGCGTAACGTCTGTCGTGGCCCGGGCGGTCTGTTACGAATTTAATGAGGCTCTCCGGCTTATTTAATGCCTTTAAGATCGTCTTAACGACCTCCAGGTTTGTTCTCTCATTGTGTCCGCCGACGTTATAAACCTCACCGACACGTCCGTTGTGGATGATCAGGTCGATGGCCTCACAGTGGTCGGAAACATGGAGCCAGTCGCGGACATTCTCGCCTGTTCCGTATACCGGAAGCGCCTCGTCAGCCAGAGCACGGCTGATCATCAGCGGGATCAGCTTCTCCGGGAAGTGGTACGGGCCATAGTTGTTGGAGCAGCGGGAGATCGTCACCGGGAGTCCGTAGGTTCTGTGGTAAGCGAGAACGAAAAGGTCAGCGCTTGCCTTGGAGGAAGAGTACGGGCTGGAGGTGTGGAGCGGTGTCTCCTCTGTGAAGAAGAGATCCGGGCGGTCCAACGGAAGATCTCCGTAGACCTCATCAGTGGAAACCTGATGGTAACGCTTGATTCCGTAGGTACGGCATGCGTCAAGCAGCGTTGTAGTTCCCATAACATTTGTGCGGACAAAGCTTTCCGGATCTACAACGGAACGGTCAACATGGCTCTCCGCTGCGAAGTTTACAACGATATCCGGTTTCTCTTTTTCGAAGAGGTCGAATACGAATTTACGGTCTGCGATGTCGCCCTTTACGAACTTGTAGTTCGGCTTATTCTCGACCGGCTTTAATGTCTCAAGATTTCCGGCGTATGTTAAGAGATCGAGGTTTACGATCTGGTACTCCGGGTATTTGTTTACCATATGGTGGATGAAGTTGCCGCCGATAAATCCGGCGCCGCCTGTTACGATGATTTTCATGTGTTTATTTCTCCTTCATGAACATGATCCTGACTGCAAAATTTCCCTACAGGAATACACTCAGCTCATGTTCCATCCTTTCCTGTATCAGTTCAGAAGCTTCCACTCAAACGCTTTGTGTTTGGGCGTGAGTGCGCTGAAAGCCTGCTGTTTTTTCTCTTTACTTATCTGCGTGTCCCGGCAGTTTGTCGATATATTTTCCGTCGATGACATCCTTTAAATACTGGCCGTACTGGTTCTTCTTATAGATCTCGTATGCGGCCATAACTTCTTCCTTGGAGATCCAGCCATTCGTGTAGGCGATCTCTTCCAGACACGCGATCTTTCTGTGCTGGTGGGTCTCGATGGTCTTAACGAAGTTTGTGGCCTCAACTAAGGACTCGTGGGTACCGGTGTCAAGCCATGTAAAGCCCTGTCCTAAAAGTGTTACATCCAGCTCGCCGTTCTCAAGGTAGATGCGGTTTAAATCTGTGATCTCAAGCTCGCCTCTTGCGGACGGCTTTAAGTTCTTCGCATACTCGACAACGCGGTTATCGTAGAAGTAAAGACCGGTCACGCAGTAATTGGACTTCGGTTTTTCCGGCTTCTCTTCGATGGAGATCGCTTTTCCAGTCTCATCGAACTCAACGATACCGAAACGCTCCGGATCATCGACATAGTAGCCGAATACGGTTGCGCCTTTCTCCTTCTCTGCTGCCGCACGGAGACGTTTCTTTAAGCCCTGTCCGTGGAAGATATTATCTCCTAAGATCATCGCAACAGAGTCACCATTGATGAATTTTTCACCGATGATGAAGGCCTGGGCAAGTCCGTCCGGGCTCGGCTGTACAGCGTAGGATAAGTTCACGCCGAACTGTTTTCCGTCACCTAACAGCGCCTCAAATCTCGGGGTATCGTCCGGTGTGGAGATGATGAGGATATCTCTGATTCCTGCGTTCATCAGCACGGATAACGGATAATAGATCATTGGTTTATCATAAATTGGTAAAAGCTGTTTGGAAGTTACCTTCGTGAGCGGATACAGTCTTGTGCCGCTTCCGCCGGCAAGTATGATTCCTTTCATATGCTCTCCTTTTCTCATCTGTTTTTGGGCACACTACGCCCTATACTGGGGTCATTATAGCATAAATGCCTTTTCTTTTAAAGGTACTTCCTCTTATAATTCTCTTAAAAAACATGAAGATTTTTGTGGATTTTTTATAATTTCCCCATATTTCACATCATACCTATGATGTTCGCTGTCCGTTTCCCTCTGCAGACATCTGTTTTTCCTTCTGACTCTTTTCTTAACTGCCCTTGCACCTTCTTCGACATTCATTTCCCTTTGCAGTTCTATTCTTAAATATTCTTATAGACTATCCCTTTGTTTAAGAAAATTCGCTGAAATCATACCACAGGACCATACTTAAAAACCGGAACTTTTCCCAATTGCAAATCTTATAAAAATATGTTAGAACCTATATTATATTTTTTTCTGGAGGATGTATCTACATATGAATAATCGTCTTTTCAGCCGGAACGACCTGGTGCGCCTGATCATCCCCCTGATCGTGGATCAGTTTCTACAGGTCGCCGTCGGTCTTTCCGACTCCATCATGGTCGCCCGGGTCGGGGAGGCAGCCGTCTCTGGTGTTTCCTTGGTCGACACGGTCATGCTTCTCATCATCAATATCTTCACGGCTCTCGCCACCGGCGGTGCGGTGATTGCCGGACAGTATCTTGGAAGAAAAGATCCGAAAACCGGCTGCGAAGCGACCGCCCAGCTTTTTAACTTCACATTCCTGTTCTCGATCTTTATTATGATTCTCGGCTACCTCGGACAGAACGTGATCCTGTACCATGTATTCGGAAAGATCGAGCCGGAAGTCATGAAGGACAGTCGTACCTACCTGCTGATCGTTCTGTCTTCCATCCCGATGATCGCCATGTACAACGCGGGAGCCGCGATCTTCCGTGCTATGGGAAATTCCAATATCGCCATGAAGACCTCACTACTCATGAACTCCATCAATGTATTCGGAAACGCACTTTTAATCTTCGGATTCCACCGCGGTGTCGAGGGCGTTGCGATCCCGACGGTCGTGTCCCGAGGTGTTGCCTGCGTGGTGATTCTTATTTTGTTAAACAACCAGAAACATGAACTTCACATTTTGCACCCATACCCGTTTAAGATCAAGTGGAATGTGCTGAAAAAGATCCTCTATATCGGAATTCCGAACGGCCTGGAGAACAGTATGTTCCAGCTTGGAAAGATCGCCGTTTTAAGTCTCGTCTCCGGTCTCGGAACCGCATCCCTGGCAGCGAACGCGGTCGGCAATAATATCGCGAACTTTGCGATCCTGCCCGGCATGTCCTTCGGCTTTGCACTTCTCACGGTCTGCGCCCAGTGCGTCGGCGCGGGAGATTTCGAGCAGGTAAAATATTACACAAAGCATATGATGCGCGTGGAGTATCTCTGCCTGATCGCATCAAACCTCATCGTGATCCTGGCGCTGCCGTTTATCCTGTCGGTCTACAATCTCTCCGACGAGGCCGCCCAGTATGCAAACGATATTATCCTGTATCATGCTGCCTGCGTTGTGACGATCTGGCCGCTGTCCTTCACGCTGCCGAATACGCTGCGCGCCGCGGCGGATGTGAAGGTCACCATGGTGCTCTCCATCATCTCCATGTGGGTGTTCCGGTTTGGTTTCAGCTACCTGCTGACCATGGTGTTCCATATGGGAATCTTCGGTGTCTGGGTTGCTATGACCATCGACTGGCTTGTCCGCGGAATCTTCTTCGTCTGCAGGTACAGGAGCGGGCGGTGGCAGAAGATTATTTTCTCATAAAGAGAATGTGCCTTTTGTGAAATAGGGAATTTCTTGGAATTTCCCATTTTTCAAGTCGAACGTCCATGAGACTTGACACGTAATTCTGGTCAGCGCAAGCTTACATATTCTTTACAGAATCACTGCGCATCCTCGCGGAGCGTTTCTCTCAGTCGGAGACCTAACTCCCACTGAGACTAATTTGTTATGACTCACCACCTGAAGAGGTGGGAGTCTTCTCGACTGAGATAAAAAATACCTTCGAAGATCATTTCTGGTCCTCGAAGGTATTTTTTAATTAGTTCTCATTCATTTTTGCAAGCTTCGCCGCCTGGTCTGCTGCGATCAGGCTGTCGATCAGCTCCTGAATATCGCCGTCCATGATGGCATCGATCTTATAGAGTGTCAGCTTGATCCTGTGGTCTGTCACACGTCCCTGCGGGAAGTTGTAGGTACGGATCTTCTCGGAGCGGTCACCGGTACCGATCTGGCTGCGGCGCTCTGCCGCTTCTTCATTCTGGCGTCTCTCAAGCTCCATATCATATAACTTGGAACGCAGTAAACGAAATGCTTTCTCCTTGTTCTGCAGCTGGGACTTCTCAGTCTGGCTGTAGATTACGATTCCTGTCGGGATATGTGTTAAACGTACCGCGGAATCGGTGGTGTTGACACACTGTCCGCCGTTACCAGACGCACGCATAACATCGATACGAATATCCTTATCATCAATCACAACGTCAAACTCTTCTGCCTCCGGCATGATCGCAACGGTTGCGGTAGAGGTATGGATCCGTCCGCCGGACTCTGTCTCCGGGACACGCTGTACACGGTGAACACCGCTCTCATATTTTAACTTGGAGTAAGCGCCATGTCCCGTGATCATGAACTCCACTTCCTTCATTCCACCGATTCCACTCTCACTGACGTTGATCATCTCTGTCTTCCAGTGCTGGCTCTCCGCATAGTGCACGTACATGCGGTATAACTCGGAAGCGAATAACGCCGCCTCGTCTCCTCCTGCACCGGCACGGATCTCAACGATAACGTTCTTCTCATCGTTCGGGTCTTTCGGAAGAAGCAGGATCTTTAACTCCTGTTCCAGCTCCTCGATCCTCTTCTTCGCATCGGCAAGCTCTTCCTTCGCGAGTTCCTTCATCTCCTCGTCGCTCTCCTCGTCGAGAAGCGCCAGGCTGTCCTCGACATCCTGTTTCGCCTGCTTATACTGCTTGTAGGCGTCAACGATCGGCGCCAGGTCTGCCTGCTCCTTCATCAGCTTGCGGAATTTTCTCTGGTCTTCCGCCACCGACGGGTTATTTAATTCCAGCATCAGTTCTTCGTAATGCCGTAACATGTCATCCAAACGGTCAAACATCTATAAAACCTCCTCATACGCCTGCGGTCTGCCAGGCGCCGCACACGACGCGGTCTTTTCCTGCCAGATCCTGAATCACTCTTGTATCCTTAAAACCATGGTTATCCAGCAGTTCCTTCACCGCCATCCCCTGGTCATATCCGATTTCAAAATACACATGTCCTCCCGGCGTCAGATGTTTGGCACATTCTTCTGCCAGAATTCTGTAAAAATAAAGTCCGTCTGCAGTCCCGTCAAGAGCTCCCCGGGGTTCATGGTCCCGCACTTCCGGTTCCAGCTCTTCGATAACTGCGCTGGGGATGTAGGGTGGGTTGGAAACGATCACATCAAACTGTTCTGTCTCCGGAAAATTGCTGAACATGTCACTGTGGCGGAATGTTACACCTGCCTGCGACAGCTTGCTGGCTTCAGAAACCATGCGTTCTTCAGAATTATCCTGTTTATTCTGATTGTTTGTCAAATTCGTGCAATTCTGTATTTGTTCTGTCCTGCTGCTGACTGCATCATTATTTACATCGTTGTTTTCAAGAATCTCTTCTGAATTTCTTTTTGCAACCTTTAACGACTCTTCCGAGATATCCGCGCCTTCCACATGCGCATATCCTCCAAGCTTCTTCAAGCTCACCGCAATACAGCCGGATCCAGTACACATATCAAGGATCGAAATATCCTTATCCTTCTGCTCCTGCAGCACAAGCTCCACCAGCGTCTCTGTATCCTGCCTCGGGATCAGTACATGCTCATTGACAAAGAACGAAAGTCCCATGAACTCCTGTTGTCCTATGATCTGCTGCAGCGGAATGCGGGCTGCGCGTTTTTTCAGTGCGTGCTCATACGCTGACAGTTTCTCTTTCAGCCACAGTTCTGCACAGTCCAGCGCGTTACCGCTCTCTAAAAGATCTCCGTGCTGCTCCTGCACAGCGATCTTCTGTGCCGTGCTTCCGACAATGTTCTCCCTTGCGCAAAGAAAATACTGCGCCCTGGAGATCCCGAAGCTCTGCTCAAACAGATACCAGGCGTCAAGATCCGCCTCCACAATCCCCGCATTCTTTAAGATCTTTTTTCCGTAGTTTAGGACATCTGCCCAGATCTTAAATTCACACACACTATTTCCCGCGCATAGATCATCTCCGGACCGACCTGTTCCAGCCCCGACAGCGTTCTTCATCTCGCTCATGCCGTTATCTCCTGCGCGTTCTTCCCTGTCTGATCTTCTCTCTCAAAATATCCTGCCGGATACTGCTCCGGGAAATTTTCTTCCAGATATTTCTTCCAGTCAAACACAGCCTCGACCGCGACGATCGCTACCTCGATCATCGAGTCATCCGGCTCCTTTGTCGTAAGTCCCTGCATCCACATGCCCGGACGGCTGACGATGTCCATGATCTTCGAATTGCTGGTTCCTGCAAGGCGGAGCACCTCATAGGAGACACCCGCGATCACCGGGATCAGGACGATCCGGCTGACGATCCGAAGCCAGATCGTATCTACACGGACCACCATGAAGAACAGGATGCTGATCACCATAACGATCAGAAGAAAGCTCGTTCCGCAGCGCTTATGCTCTTTGGAGCTTTTTCTTACATTCTCCACGTTGAGCACAAGGCCATGCTCTAAGCAATTGATGCATTTATGTTCCGATCCGTGGTACATGAACGTCCGCTTGATGTCCTCCATCCGTGAGATCACCTTAATGTAGGTGATGAAAATCGCAATTCGGATACAGCCTTCAAGAATCGCCATCACAGTCTCAGAGTGGATAAATTTCCGGAAGATTCCCGCGATCAAAAGCGGGAGTACCATAAAGATCGCAATCGCCATAAAGATGGAGAATACCATCACCGCCGACATAACGACATTATCTACTTTTTCACCAAATGTATCGATCAAAAATTTCTCGAACTTTCCCGGCTCCTCGTCCTCCTCATCGTCCTCAAAGAAGCTTGCCGACCATGTCAGGGAACGCATTCCCAGGATCATGGAGTCCGCGAAACTAAAGATTCCTCTCACAAACGGCAGGGAGAAAAACTTTACTTTTTCTGTCATGCTCACATAGGTATCTTTCTTGACAACGATCTCGCCGTCCGGCTTTCTGACAGCCGTGGCGTAATTGTCCTTGTTCTTCATCATGATACCCTCTAATACTGCCTGTCCCCCGATACCGGAATATTTCAAGATTTTACCTCCATATATGTCTCATAGTGTCATACCAGAATCGCTCCGCACTTCGTGCTCCCGCGATTCTCCACAAACATTCATAATCCGCTCATTTTTCTTACGAAAAATGGCTGCTTGTTCATGTTTGTGCGGGAATCAAAGAGAAAAAATCCCCTGCAAGCAAGCTTGCGTTGATTTTTTCTCCTTGATTCCCTGTATGACAAAAAAGGCTGAGTTTTCAGAGTTATCCAAAAGCTCAACCTTTCACTAATCAAACCTTATTTGTCTGTTTTCATACCATACTTACGGTTGAACATCTCGATACGTCCGCGAGCGGAAGCAGCCTTCTGCTGACCAGTATAGAATGAATGGCATTTGGAACAGATTTCTACGTGAATGTCTTTCTTGGTAGAACCAGTTACAAATTCATTACCGCAGTTGCAAACGACCTTGGCCTGATAGTAATTTGGGTGGATTCCCTGTTTCATGATTTTCACCTCTTTAAAATTTTTGGTACATGACTGACAGTCACGTTACGTTAATAAAAAATAATACAGCTTTACAGCCATATGTCCTGTTCCGCCAGAACAGCTTAATAATTATAGCATATGCATACTGCTAATGCAAGTATATTTTCCGCGGTTTTTCATGATTTTTGCAGGTTATCCACAATGACCGCAGGCAGCCCGTCATTTTTCCACTTCCCGCTGCTACTGTTCCACAGATTCACAGACATAGAGGGAACATACCTCACCGTTAAAGACCTGGGCACCCGCGTAGAGAGGCTCCCTGTCGTACGTATAGGCAACACTCTTAATATACAGAAGCGGAGCTCCTTTCTTTACTTTCATCAGCTTTGCCTCTGCTGCTGTGGCCCGGCATAACTCGATCTGCTTTTCTGACGTGATAACACGCACCTTCGCCTCCTCCTGAAGGCATTCAAACAGAGAGTTATCATCAAACTTCTTCTCCAGGAGGAATGAGTATTTCACTGGAAAATAGTTTCTCTCGATCGTCACCGGTTCACCATCGGCTGTCCGCAGCCGGGAAATATAGATCACGTATGCTCCCGGCTCCAGATTTAACTGTTTCCGAATCTTTTCATCAGCGTGAACCAGCTTGTTCTCCAGCATCTGTCCGCACGGTTTCATATTCATATGATGACACATCTCTGAGAAACTCTGAAGGTTTTTAATATCTTTCGCAAATTTCTGGCGACAGATAAAAGTTCCCTTTCCCTGTTTTTTCTCGACCAGCCCCTGACTTACCAGATCATCCACAGCTCTGCGGATCGTGATCCGGCTCACTTTATACTGTTCTGCCAGTTCCGCCTCCGTTGGAATTCTTCCTGTTGCATTGTATACTCCGTTTTCAATATCGCGTTTTAGACATTCTACGACCTGTACATATAACGGAACAATGCTGTTTGGATTCATATTCGCTTCCATACTTCCCCCCTTCTGCTCTTTCAAATATTACCTTTGGACATACAATATTGGCAAATAGATATATAATGTTATATACCTTATGATACTATTTGTATTGTCCCGTGACAAGTTATTTTTCTTGTTTTTTTCAAGGTTTTCCTATATTTTCACATTTCTTTTGCACTTTCCTGCAGGGCACATGATTACATAAAAACAGGCTGATGTCCACCTCTGATGGACATCAGCCTGCCTCGTATATCGTCAGCGTATCAATTAATAATCAAATTTCCACATGTAACGACGATAGGTCATCGGATGCATTCTCACATCTGCCATCGCGGAGATGAACTGTTTGGAGATCGGGTGGAACAGAAGAGAGTTAAAGTACTCTGCAACTCTCTCATCCAACTCGCCTAAGCCCAGCTCCTCGGCATCAATGATCCAGTGATGTCCGCCGAACTGATTTAAGAAGCGCTCGGCTCTCTCATCCACCGGACGTGTGCGTCCAACGCTCTTAAATAACAGAATTGCCAGATCCTTGTCGCATGTCTCAAATGCGCCATGGAAATATTCACCGGAGTGGATCGGAACACAGTGGACGGTCTGCATCTCCTGGAAGAAGCAGAATGCGTCAGAATAGGAAACTTCCCATGCAGCTCCGCTGGACATTACGTTCCATACGGTGTCATCCTTATATGTCATGGCGAATTTTGCTGCTTCCGCGCGAACATCCTTGTATGCCTTACCGTAGATCGTCTCTAACTTCTCGAAAGCTTCCAGAGCCTGATCATATGCCTCATAATTATCGTACTCTTTTAAGAGCCAGAACGCGATCTTTAATGCTGTACCCTGACTGTTGTAATGAACAAGTGTCGGGTCCTTATACCACTCGTCTGCGTGATAATATGTTACATAATAATCAGCTGTCTGGGCTGTCAGGGAATCCGCGTAGCCGGATAATCCGATGGTGACTGCGCCCTTTGCCTTAGCCACTTTCAGCGCTTCTACGGTCTCTGCCGTCGCCTTTGTGGATGTGCCGATCACAAGAGTGTTTTTATCTACATTCTTCGGGGTCGCATTGACGAACTCGCTGCTGTTGTAACCCTGAACACGGATGGAACTCTCCTGATTTAATAAAAAGCGTGCCGGATAGGAAGATGCGAAAGAGCCCCCGCAGGCTACAAAGATCACCTGCTTTAAGCCGCCGTTTTTATCCAGATCTGCTTTTGCCTTTGTCATCACATCGATGACTTCCTGCATCCCTTTGATCATAGAAATATCCTCTCTTTCTTACAATTGATTTTTATCCACGGAGTGCTTTGGTTGCCTGCTCATCTACATGGTAATTAACTCCATCGGATACAACAACCACACCGTATTCCTTCTTTGCTGCCTCTGCAGATACTTTTTTCTCTTTAACGTCCTTCAATACCTTTTCCGGATCGCGTTTCATCGGATCACCGTAACCGCCGGCACCAGGTGTTGTAACACGGATCACATCGCCCTTCTTTAACGGGAAGCTTGTCGTCTTATGGCCCATCTTTGTGACGGTGCCGTCTGTCGCAACGCGGTAGAATGCGCCTGCTGCGCCCTCTTTGCCGCCTGCAAGTCCCCACGGATGGAATTTATGACGATCACCGAGTCCTGTGTATGCCACATCATCCTGCAGCACTTCAAGCTCACGCTCAATTCCAAGACCGCCGCGGAACTGACCTGCTCCGCCCGTATCTTCCTTCAGTTCATATTTTCTGGCAAGGATCTTCGTGAACTCCATCTCTGTTGCCTCGATCGGCATGTTGGATGTATTCGTCATATTTACCTGGACACCCGACAGACCGTCTAAGCCCTTGGAAGCTCCGCCGCCTCCGGCGATAACCTCATGGAAGATAAATACGCTGTCTGTACCGATCGCACCTTCACCAGCTAAGATCGTCGTGGTGCACGCGCCGTTTCCTGCGGTAACCACGGTATCCGGGAAGATCGGAGCCAGGGCACCGAAGATCGCGTCCGGAATTCTCTGCTGGCAGTCGATCTGCGCGCCGATCGGGCTCGGCTCTGTCGGATTTACAATGCAGCCCTTCGGAGCAATGATCTTGATCGCACGGTTGATTCCCTCATTGGCTGGGATATCGTCGCCCATCAGGGCTTTTACTGCGAAAAATACTGCCGCTTTTGTACACGGATACGGTACGTTGATCGGAGCTTTGATCTGATCTGCAGTTCCTGTAAAATCGATCGTTAAATTGTCGCCCTTGATGGTTACTTTTACCTTGATCGGAAGCGGATCCGGATATTTGTCTCCGCAGCCGTCTACATAGTCCGTGTAGTTATACTCGCCGTCCGGAAGCTCTGCAACGACAGCGCGGACACGACGCTCGGAGTAGCCTACCAGTTCCTTCATGCACGCAATCAGGTCATCCTGGTAGCGGGCATATGCCTCCTGGATTCTCTGCACACCGATCAGGTTTGCAGACATCTGTGCAGTCAGGTCTCCCTCACGTTCCTGTGGAACACGGGTATTGTCAAGGAGGAGATCAAGAACGCTGCTGATTGTCTCGTTATTTTCGCGGATACGGATCACCGGAATACGGATACCTTCCTGGAATAAGCTGTCAGCGTCACCGGATGTGGAACCCGGTACTTTACCGCCGATATCGGAATGATGGGCAATGTTTGCGATCCAGCCCACCAGCTTGTCGCCTACAAAGGCCGGAGCCGCGATTACAATATCCGGCAGGTGGTTGCCGCCTCCGTGATACGGGTCGTTAGCGATAAACATATCGCCCGGGCGGACATTTTCTTTTCCGAATTTTTCATAAATATTTGGAACTACACTCAGCATGGAGCCTAACAATGCAGCTAAACTTTCTACCTGCGCAACGCTGTTTCCATCCGGATCGATCACAGCCGTACAAACGTCACGGCGTTCCTTCATATTGGTGGAGTATGCACTGCGGACAATGATTCCGTAAGTCTCCTCAGCAATGGACATCAGGAGATTGCGGACAACCTCAACAGTTACGGTATCGATCTGCTTTGCCATCTTACTTCTCCTCCTCATCACGAATCTTTAAGTTATGATATCCATCTACATGGATCGTCCAGCCCTTCGGCACTACAAGTGTGGTATCCATCTGTTCGCAGATACACGGACCTGGGATCGCCTGACCCGGAACGAATTCTTCTCTTAAGTATACCGGAGTCTCAATATACTCGTCGCTGTTCTGGAAGAGGACCTGACGGACTTCGATCGGTGCCGGGATCGGTGCTTCCGGATGAAGCTCTGATGCCTTAAGATCCGGTTTGTCGATCACGCCGATCGCGGAAACACGGTAACTTACAAACTGAACGATTGCGTCTTCCTTGCAGTAACCGTAGCTTCTCTTGTGCTCTGCATGGAAATCAGCCAGTGCTTTCTTTAATGTCTCCTCTGTCATCTTTCCAGCCGGTACCGGAATGCTGATCTCGAAGTTCTGACGCTGATAACGCATATCAATAGCAAACTCAAAGTAACGGCGGTCTGCCGGAACCCCTTCTTTGTCTAAAAGACCGGTTCCCTGTTCTACCATATTGTCAAACTGCTCGTTGATGCTGTCTAAGTTGTCAGCCTCACCGTTCATAACTTTTGTTCTGGATAAGTCAAACTTTGTATCAGCTAAGAGTAAACCTAAGCTGCAGAGTGTGCCCGGATGCGGCGGAATAAGAACTTCCTTCATTCCCAGTTCTTTTGCTACTTCGCACGCATGGAGCGGACCTGCGCCGCCGAATGCCATCAGGCTGAATTCACGGACATCGTAGCCTTTCTCTACGGATACGCTTCGGATCGCACGGACCATGTTGGAGTTAACTACGGTGATGATTCCGTTTGCTGCACGTTTCATATCAAGATTAGATTTATCACAGATCTTTGTCTTGATCGCATTCTTTGCCAACTCAATATCCACGTCCATTCTGCCGCCGAGGATCTTCTTCTGGTTCAGTTTTCCTAAGACGATGTTTGCATCTGTTACGCACGGATTCTCGCCGCCGCGCATGTAGCATGCAGGTCCAGGAGTTGCGCCGGCACTCTTCGGTCCTACCTTTAACGCGCCGCCGTCATCGATCTTTGCGATGGAGCCGCCGCCGGCACCGATGGTGATGATGTTGATCATCGGGATTCTTGCCGGATATCCCTCAACGTAACGCTCGTTGGATACCTGCGGTGTATAGTTCTCGATCAGGGAAATATCTGCGCTGGTACCGCCCATATCGAATGTAATGATCTTGTCTGCTTCGCACTGTTTGCCGATATAAGCCGCTGCAATAACGCCGGCACTCGGTCCGGATAACGCGGTCTTGATCGGGCAGTCAATCGTCTCTTTAATGGAAATGATGGAACCGTTGGACTGTGTTACATACGGCTCAACCTTGATGCCGAGCTGTGCGATAGACTCGCGGAAGTTGTTTACATACTTCTTCATAACCGGTCCTAAGTAGCTGTTCATGACCGTTGTACTCATACGGCTGAACTCACGGAACTCCGGTGCCAGCTTGCTGGAAATCGTTACGTAAGCTTCCGGGAACTCCTCATGAATGATCTCTTCGATTCTTTCCTCATGAACCGGATTGATGAAGGAGAAGAGGGTGCACACTGCGATAGCAGCAACTCCCTGGGCTTTTAAGTAGCGGACCACTTCTCTGGTCTCTTCCTCATCAAGCGGTGTCTCAATGCTGCCGTCATAGCGGATACGCTCTGTAACGGTGCAGTTTAAGCCAGACGGAACTAACGGATACGGCTTCTGTGCCTGGAGGTTGTAAAGAGACGGACGGCGCTGTGTTCCGATCTCCATCAGGTCTTTAAATCCCTTTGTGGTGATAAGACCAAGGCGGCAGCCTTTCTTTTCGATCAGCGCATTGGTTCCTACTGTGGTACCATGTGCCAGATAGCTGACTGTCTCCGGTTTTGCCTTCTTTATCTCTAATACATCCTGCACACCTTTTACAATTGCCTTGGACGGGTCTGCCGGTGTAGAACTGTCCTTATAATTGAACAATTCGCCGGTTTCCTGATCAAAAACAGAGAAATCTGTAAACGTTCCTCCAACGTCTACGCCAATCATATAAGACATATTATTTCCTCCCATGTATTGGTTGTTTGTAAGCTGCTCTGTCCGAGCATGACTATTTGCATGTCCGGCGCTTCAAGTTGACTTCATACAGCTTGTATTGTTATATATCATCATATATTCTTTAATGATAAAATACTTTATTTTCGACCATTTGTCAATACTATTCTTCATTTCTTTCTCATAACAAGCTGCTCCGATTCTTTCAAGTCGAATGTCCGTGAGACTTGGCGCGTGATTCTTGTCAGCGAAGCCGACATATTCCTATCAGAATCACTGTGCATCCTCGCGGAGCATTTATCTTAGTTGGAGACCTAACTCACACTGAGACAAATTTGCTACGACTCACCACCTAAAAGAGGTGGGAGTTTTCTCGACTAAGATAAATCTTTATACACCCGCTCATATACAGAATCCGGCACTTGAACGCCTCCACCAAAAGCGCCTTTGATCAGACATGTTTTTGCTGAAAAAGCTGCGGCAGTCTTTAATGCTACTGGCAAAATCTTCATTCTTATTTCCGGATCTTCCCAATTTGCTTCTGACTCCTCTTCTAATTTTTTCAAAATTGTCACCAACATGGCCGTCGCAAAGCTGTCTCCCGCCCCCATTGTGTCCACAGGGATCACATAGTCCGGCAGTTGACGGTAAAAATGGTGTCCATCATAAACTGTCGCACCTTTGCTTCCGCGGGTAGCTGTCACAACCCCACAGCCTTTTTCATGCAGTTTTCCGCACAACCTTTCCGTTGCTTCATCGCTTAAATCGCTGCAGGAAAGGAACGCAAAATCAATATACGGGCAGACACGGTCCACACGGTCCTCCTCATTCCAGCGGTAAGAAAAGTCGTAGCTTACAAATGGTGAAAGCACATGCAGATCAGGAAGCAGATCATCCGTAAATCCATTGTTTGTCGTGTGGATCAGATCAAAGCCGTCCGCATACTCAAGATCCTCTTTCTCAAGACGGATCGGATGTTTCTGGATTACTCCGCCTTTATTGCTTCCCTTAAACACACGGTCCCCATCGACGATCATCACTCTCGCAAAACCATTTTCTCCGGCATAGCTGCGACAATGGCTGTATCCAACGCTATGGGCGTCGAGTGATGCCTTCACATGACCGGCAATCGCGTCATTTCCAAAAACGCCCATAAAATCTGATTTTACGCCAAGCATACCTGCGTATACCGCAAAATTAACTGCCTGCCCACCTGGATACATCGTCCTCTCATTCAGGTAGATATCACACACATTGTCACCCAAACCCAAAACCTTAACCATTTTTGTATCCTCTTATTTTTTACTCAAATAAAAATTTTACCTGGCAGCCAGTCACTTCTGCCGCCCCTGTGGCTACCATGTCCACACCTGTAAAAAATTCTCTGAGATCATCACTGCGAATGTCTTCCTGCTGCTTTACAGTCACCAGGATCTTCGTCAGTTCTGGAACCTTAACCATATCCTCATCGCCTGTTTCCATGATTCTCGTCTCATAGCCAACCTTATCGAATATATCTTTGTTCCCATATGCCAGACCCAGAGTGAAAAATTCCAGCGCCTCTAATGCATTTCCATTTTTGGACAGGGCTTTACCTGTCTGTCTTTGTGCTAATCCATCGTCACACAGACCGGTAAACTCAACCTGCACTTTCCGGGACTTGTTAAAATCAGACAGCTTCCTCTCCATATCCATTTTTTGTGCAGACATTTCCCCGTTCTCTACAGTTTTCCTTGCAAGGAGCGGCAGATATGAATATGCTTTTCTCTTTTCCTCAAACTCTTTCCGAACCTGCTCCAAAAGAAGCGGCTGTTCAAATAACTCAGCTCCCGTCAGTGCCATTACCTTTGCCGCTACCAGCATTCCCTTCATGCAGATATCACTGCGCCCTTGGGCAACCTCCTGCCAGGAATGTCCCAACGTATCCTTTATATAGCACGCTGCCACACACTGTACAGTAGGCGTTGCAAAGCTTACATCGCAAATATCTGTTGAACCAGGCTTATGGATATTAATTTCGCGGAAAGGATACAATACATCATTATACGGTTTTCCTTTCACCTGCCTGATAATATCTTCTGCCTGTTCCTCATACAACAGTCGCATTAAATCGAAGGTTGCCTGTTCTCCGTTTTCCGGAAGAGCCTGATGCATATGTTCTGCATATTTCCAGTCTGCTTCCGTCATTGGAACAGTGCCCACTATCTGGTATTTTTTATACATAGTGCGTTCCAGCGTCCGGTTCGGAAGCAGCTCGGTTGTTCCTGTCTTATAATCCGCCGTCAATACGCATCCGGTCATGACAGCCGCGCCGTATGCTGCCATATGTAATAGCTGAAATCCTTCTTTGACCTGGCTACTCACATGAGCGCGATATGCATATAGAATCCGGGCTTCAGGCACTTCTCCATCGTTTGCATCATCGCCCGGTGAAAGAATTGTAGAACGTACGACAAAGCATGGATCGAGATAATGTCTGACATTTGTCGCGCCCATCAAAAAGATCTGCAGCGCATCAGCAGCGCGTTTTCCCTTAAAGCTGTAAATTACTTTTTGCTGCGCGTGAAAGTTGATCGACCATATACCGTTATCGTCTGTCGGATGCCAACTGATCGCTGCGGCGCAATCATCAAACACTCCAGCCTGTTTCATCAGCACTTTTCCGGCACCGCCTTCCTCGGCCGGGCATCCATAAAAACGGACGGTTCCTTTTATTCCGTTTTCCTTTAAATAGTCTTTCACCGCGATTGCAGCAGCGACAGCCGCTGTTCCCAAAGTATGATGACCACACCCGTGACCGTGTCCACCCTCGATGATCGGTTCTCTTTCAACGGAATCTGCTTTCTGGCTCAGATTTGGAAGCGCGTCAAATTCTCCCATGAACCCGATTACGGGCTTTCCCTCACCCCAAGAGGCAATAAATGCGGTCGGCAGACCGGCAACCCCTTTTGTCACGGAAAAGCCTTCCTGTTCAAGAAGTGCTGAAAGGCGAGCAGAAGATTTATATTCTTCAAAAATTGGTTCCGCATAATCCCAGATATCAAGAGCAGCATGAATATACTGCTCCCTTTTATCTTCAATTGTCTTCAGAATACTTTCCTGTGTGTTCATCGTTTCCATTCCTCCATCCATGCAAATATCCCTGTTTGGTCACATCACGTCATTTTTCTTCATGCTTTGTTTCTGACTGCTGCTCTTCTGCCAGCCAACATAATACCTGATGTCCCGGTTCAACTGTTACAAACGGCGGTACTGTTTCTGAACATTCTTTTTTTGCATAAGGACAACGCTTATGAAAATGGCATCCTGATGGGGGATCGGCCGGATTTGGGACATCTCCCTGAAGAATGATCCGTTCCCGCTTTACCTCCGGATCAGGCATTGGAATTGCCGACAACAGAGCCTTTGTATATGGATGGACCGGATTCTCATATATCTGTTTTTTATCTGCTATCTCTACAACCCGTCCCAGGTACATAACAGCCACGCGATCGCAGATGTGATGTACAACACTGAGGTCATGAGAAATAAAGATATAAGTCAAATTCAGTTTGTCTTTCAATTCCTTTATCAGATTCAACACCTGCGCTCGTATGGAGACATCCAGTGCTGATACTGGCTCATCACAAATGATCAATTTAGGATTCACCGCCAGTGCTCTTGCGATCCCAAGACGCTGTCTTTGTCCACCGGAAAATTCATGCGGGAAACGATTAATATACGCACGGTTAATCCCAACCAAATCCATGAGCTTATAAATTCTCTCTTCTTTTTCCTTGCCCTCGCAGATATGAAACACTTCGAGCGGTTCTCCGATAATTTCGCCAACCGTCAATCTTGGATTTAACGAGGCGCCCGGATCCTGAAACACGATCTGCATTTCCCTGCGTTTCAGACGCATTTCTTCTTTCTTTAATCCGCAGATATTAGTGCCTTCAAAAATGACTTCCCCGCTTGTTGGCTCTATCAATCGTAAAATACTTCTTCCGAGTGTCGACTTTCCACAGCCGCTTTCTCCGACAATTCCAAGAATTTCTCCCTGCTTTACCGATAAGTTAATGCCGTCCACGGCTTTTACACTGCGACGGTCCTTATTCAGAAAACCGGACTTAACTGAATAATATTTCTTTAAATTTCGTACTTCTAATAAATTCCCTGCCACCTATACCACCTGCTTTCGATTTTCATGTAAAAAGCATCGTACCTTGCGATCACCTATCTGATATAAATCGGGAACTTCTGTTTTGCATCTCTCCGTCGCATAAGGACAACGAGGCCAGAATCCACATCCGGCAGGCATATCATACAGGCTTGGAACATTTCCTTTTATCACATATAATCTGTCCTTCTGATCGTTAATATTAGGAAGTGCGCTGATCAGACCTTGCGTATATGGATGCAGTGGATCTTTAAACAGAGAATGGACATCACAATATTCCATTACCCTTCCCGCGTACATCACAAGCACATAATCAGCCATTTCCGCAATAACACCCAAATCATGCGTGATCATCATAATAGATGTATTCAGCTTTTTCTGTAGTTTACGCATTAAATCTAAGATCTGCGCCTGGATCGTCACATCAAGAGCCGTTGTCGGTTCATCTGCGATCAAAAGTTCCGGATTGCACGACAGCGCCATGGCAATCATAACCCTCTGGCGCATTCCTCCGCTCAGTTCATGTGGATATTCGTCCACTCTTTTCTCGGGAGACGGAATACCTACAAGCCTGAGCATTTCGATGGCGCGCTCTCTTACTTCCTTTTTTGAGACTTTCTCATGGGCAGTTATCATTTCTGAAATCTGGGTTCCAACTGTATAGACCGGGTTCAACGATGTCATCGGCTCCTGAAAAATCATCGCGATTTCTTTTCCACGGATTTTTTCCATCTGCTCCGCAGAATAATTCACAATATTTTCCCCTTTAAAGATAATCTCCCCATCTACAACCTTTCCTTCCGGAGGCAATAGCTTTAATATTGACATCGATGTAACGCTCTTTCCGCATCCCGACTCGCCTACGATACCAAGGGTTTCGCCTTTTCGTATGGTGAAATCAACTCCATCGACAGCAGGAACTTTTCCAGTTCGATCAAAGAAATATGTTTTCAGATCTTTTACCTGTAATATTACATCATCCTTCATTACACATTCCTCCCCGCATCTATTTTTTCTTGCTGTCCGCGTATTCAGGGAATAGTTTCAGATAATATATCATGGATTTTTCGAAATCCAGTACTCCTTTGACTGTGCAGTATTCATTGCTGGAATGCTGCCTGGATCCATGTCCCATACCGCCTGTGACGTATGGGATCCCCAATATCTTCTCGAACAGGAAATATGGTGCGGAACCCGGATTCCAGGGCCAGATCTGCGGTCTTGTTCCCATCAGCTCATATGTTTTCTTCAAGGTCTGAACAGAAGAAGAATGATAAGGTACGCTGGACGGATCATATGGCTTTCCATACTCCTCGATCTCGATATCCTGGAAGCCTCTGGAATCCAGATGTTTCCGTACTTTCTTCAGCATTTCGTCCGGCTTCATTCCCGGAACAAGGCGGATATCCATCTTAACCGTTACTTCGTGCGGTAAAAGTGTCTTTGAACCTTCACCGATATAGCCGCCTTTGATACCATCAATATTCAGAGTCGGAACCGTCAGCATCTTTTTCCACAGATCCAGACCGGTTAAGTCCCACTTGAATTTTTTGACGTCATACGCTGTTTTCCACTCTTCTTCATCCAGAAGGTCCGCGGAAGCAGCCAAAGCCTCGTCTTTTTCCTTTTCCAATGGTAAGATTCCATCATAAAAACCATCGATCAAAATTTCATTTTCATTCTCGCCGATCATCGATGAGAGCGCTTTTGTCATTCTCCACACAGGGTTCGCAACCCAGGCTGCAAAAGCGCCATGGATCCCTCGGTCTGTCGGACCGCCCCAGTCTCCGCCTTTTGACTTCAGTTCAAAGCTTACAATTCCCTTCACACCCATAAAGATGGAAGCAATTCTGTTTTCCTCTCCAAATGATGGGAAAAACATTGCATCGCAGTCTTTAAATTTATCCTTGTTGACTTCCAGGAACTCCTGGAGGGATTTGGAGGAAAGTTCCTCCTCCCCCTCTATCAGGAATACAAGGTTTACCGGAAGTTTTCCGGCAATTTTTTTATATGCCTTTATCGCTCTGAAGAAAGCGACTGTTGGTCCCTTTGTATTTACTGCACCACGACCGATAATGCAGTCTCCGTAATCTCTGAACGGATGGATTTCTGCTGCCCACGGATCTGAAATCCAGTCAGGCTCCTCAGCCGGAAGCACATCGTACATGCTGTAGATAAGAAGCGTGTGCTCTGCTTTTTCATCAATGCGACCGTAAACAATGGGATTACCAGGTGTCTCAATCAGCTCAGAGGTGCCGCCGCACTCTTCGATCATTTCCTTCACGCGTTCCGCTGTTTCCCGGATACCTTCCCCTGTCGCTGAAATGGATTTCATACGCATAAAATCCTGGACAGCCTTTAAATCATTATCAAAATTCTCGTCAAGATATGTCAATACTTCCTCGATTTTCGGTCCTTCCATCGCTATGCTATCTCCTTTCCGTCCACGGATCAATCTGCAAGTTTCCATTTCCATACTTCGAAATTAAACCATACAAAATTCTCGATCGGAACTTCTGCTAAACGTTTTGAATATGCCCATAAATCATTCTGATGGTATAACCAGATATACGGCTGATCTTCTACCAATGCTTCCTGATATGCGTCATAGCACTTTTTCCGCTCTTCCTTTGTTACTTTAGAAACGCCTTCGTTAGCCAGATCAAACCACTTTGGATCTTTTACAAGTGAATAGTTTCTTGCGTCATTCGGTTTTAAAATTACGCTGCTTTCGTTCGGATCGATATTACTTCCGCCTCCGAGAAGACCTAAATCAGCTTTTCCTTCGCGGAGCATCTGAAGTAATGTAGTGAAATCATATGTCTCAATTTTTACTTTCACACCGATTTTTTCAAGGTCCTGTTGGATTAGGAGCGCAGACTGCTCTCTTACCTGATTTCCTTTCGGAACGATCATCAGATACTCTTTGTCAAAATTAAATCCTGCTTCTTTCAGCATTGTCTCTGCTGCTTCCGGGTCATATGTATTAGGTTTCAGGTTCTCATCATAATACGGATGATATTTTGGCATCGGTCCGACAGCAACCTGACCTTCTCCCAGCATCAGCTGATCAACCATCACCTGTTTGTTGATCGCTTTATCAAATGCATTTCTCACCTTCGCGTCCTGGAAATCAGGATCCTCATCAGACAGATTAAATAACATATACTGATAAGAATAATCTTCTACAGAAGCAGCCACAAGAGAGTCTGAGCCCTTGACAGTTGCCCAGTCGGATAACGGGATACTTCCCATGCCAACCACATCAATATCTCCATTTAAGAGTCCTGCTGTCAGGTTTGCTGCCGGCACAACACGAACGACTAATGTCTTAAAATCAGGGCATCCCTGATAATAGTCTTCAAATGCTTCCATCTCTAAAGTCTCACCTGCAGTATCTTTCACATATTTAAATGGTCCGGCACCAACTGGACTTGTCCAGAAAGAAGAGTTATTGATATCCGCATAATTTCCAGTATCTAAAATATGTTCCGGAAGAACATAAAGGAAGCTTAAGAATGCGTTTAAAATAGTATCCTGATCCTTCGGCTCTTTAAATGAAAATTTTACCGTGTAATCATCGACAGCTTCTACACCTAACTGATCTGTGTCTGCTGCAATGCCGTCATCATCGGTTCCCGCTAACACATTAAACGCGGAACGATAATAGTTATCCACATCTGGATTCGTCATTGCCTTACAGGTAAATACAATGTCATTTGCCGTCAGTTTTTCTCCGTCATGCCACAATGCATTTTCAGCTAATTTGAAAGTCATCGACTTGTTATCATCTGCTATTTGCCACTCAGTCGCAAGGCGGGGTTCGATAACTCCATCATGTGTTCTTGTAACCAGACGTTCAAATAATTGATCTGCTACCGCGTTTCCGTAATTTCCTGACGTATTGTAAATATTCAATGTGTCCCAGGAAGAAATAACTGCCATAGTTACTACTTCATCTTTAGGACCTTTCTGCGCTGTTTCTGTTCCCGTTTTTTCCGCTGCAGCAGTTGTTTCCGTTTTCCCTTCTGTCTGTGTGGTCGTTGTACCACTTCCTCCGCATCCGGACAGCGCTGTCATTGCCGCTAATAAAATTGCCAGCATTTTTGTCGTCTTCTTCATTTTCTTTTCTCCTCCTATAATTATTTTTTTGCTGTTTTCGGATCTAACGCATCCCGTAAACCGTTTCCAATAAAGTTAATCGAAAGAATTGTGATTACCAGTGCCAGTCCCGGCGGAACCCACATCCATGGACGGCTAGTCAAGATCGTGATGGACTGTGCATTATAAAGCATATTTCCCCAGGAAGCAGCCGGCGGCTGAACACCCATTCCAAGGAAGCTTAACGAAGATTCCAAAATAATCGCGGAGGCGATCCGAAATGTAATGGAAATAAAAATCGGAGCGACCGCGTTCGGAAGGATATATCTGGTAATGATCAACTTGTCTTTTGCTCCAATCGCCACAGCACCTTCAATGTAATCCTTTTCTCTTATGCTCAAAACACTTCCATAAATCTGTCTTGCGAATTTCGGCCATCCGAGCACACCTATCACAACCGTAACGGTGATAATTGACGGACCAAACATGGATACCAGAAACAAAATCAGAATCGTGGATGGAAATGACATGAAAATATCTGACAGACGCATTACCACAACTTCAAATGCCCCACGATAAAATGCTGCCAGCATACCCAGAGGAATTCCCACGATCACGCTGACCGCCGTGGAAAAAATTCCAACTGCCAAAGACACCCGGCCACCGTAAAGTAATCGGCTTAATACATCTCTGCCGACATCGTCTCCTCCCAACAGATGTTTCGCGCTAGGCGGCATATTGAATGCCAACGGATCGATCTCAGCTTCCGAAAACGGAAGGAACGGAGGAGCTATGATAACGATCAGTGTGATAAGCACCAGTGTGAAAAAACCGATTACCGCCAATTTGTTGTTACAATACCTCTTGATAAAGTTTTTCGCTTTCGACTCTTTTTTACTGTCTTCCACCTTTCTCACCTCCCTTAATTATACCGGATCCGTGGATCAAGAATTCCGTAAACAAGATCTGTTAAAATATTAAATACCAGCACCGCAATTGCGACCAACACTGTAATCCCCATAACAACCGGATAATCTCTGGCATCTATGGACTTGATCATCAGGCTTCCGATTCCCGGCCAGGAAAAAACCTGCTCCGTGACAACTGCTCCGCCAATCAGCAGCGGTATTTCCATACCAAGATATGTAACCACCGGTATCAAAGAATTTCGCAGCACATGTTTTATTATAACTTTCTTTTCTTTGATTCCTTTTGATCGTGCTGTTCTGACGAAATCCTCCCTCATAACCTCCAGCATGCTGCTTCTTGTATACTGGATCAGGCTTCCCACTAGCTGCATTGCCAGGACAACCGACGGCATAAATAAATGGCACAATAATGAACCTATGGTCTCCTTTTTTCCAACATCGTACATGCCGCCAATAGGAAGGACTTTTAATTTCACTGAAAAAACATATAAAAAAATCAATGCCAGGAAGAAGCTCGGAGTTGAAGTCGCCAGGAATGAAAATACCGACGAACCATTGTCCCAGCCTTTATTCTGATATCTTGCTGACTGAACTCCTAATGGGATTGAGATCAGACAGGCAATGATCACTGCCGCAAAGGTCAACAGAATTGTCGGACCAAGACCTTCCAAAATCATTTGCATTACCGGCTGTCCTGTTCTGTATGAATCTCCCAGATTTCCCTGGAAAAAGTTTTTGATCCAGGTGAAATACTGGATATACAACGGTTGATCCAGACCAAGCTTTATCCGCTGTCGTTCAACTTCTGCCGCTGAAATATTCTGGTTGTTGAGCAACAACTCTAATGGGCTTCCGGACGCCATAGAAGAAATTAAAAAAACCAGAACTGTAATTCCAAAGAAAGTTGGTATTGCTATCAAAGCACGCCGTAATACATACTTTTTCATTCTATTTCTCCCTTCCATTGATTCACGAAAAACGCATGAGTAAATAAATTGTGAACA
>NZ_QWGO01000024.1:0-55545 GCF_003435535.1 Desulfotomaculum sp. OF05-3
AATAGGGCAATCGAACGAGAAGCCCCCACTTCAAGCGTTAGCTAAGTGGGGGGAGTATGTCACAGAAAATGATCTTCGCATCCTGTCCGCCGAGCTCGATGGCGGTTCCCACAGTCTCGTAGGTCTTCTTTAAGGCGATGGAGTTAGCGACGACCTCCTGGATATAGGGGGTGCCAGCCGCCTCGGCCACAGGCTTTGCACCGGAACCGGTGAGAATGATCCTGGCGTCACAGTCAGGAAAACGCTCTGCCGCTTCCCGGATTGCGAAGAGGACGCTGGCGAGCTGGTCCGCGTGGTGGCGGCGGTAGTCGGAGTATAAAAGTGTTTCGGTCCCGGCATCCAGGACCGTGATCTTTGTTGTGGTGGAACCGACATCGATTCCGATCAGTAACTTTTTCATAATCGTATTCTTTCATATTGATAACAGTCCGATTGCTTTGAAGGTGACGGTTATCTTTTTCTCTGTTAGTCCTTATCTGTATAGTTTAGAAAGAAAAAAGGCATAAAACCGTTTTGCATCTAAAATCATGCCGATTTCTGCCAATTCATTCAGTATTTTAGTGCCTGAATTTTTAAAAGTCAAGAATTGCGTGGGATGGAAAAGGGAAAACAGTGCTAAAATTTCGCTAAGATAGTGCAAAAATGGCGGAAAATACGGGAAGTCAGGGAAAAAGAGGAGACTTGAAAAAAGAAAGAAAAAAGTCGAAAACAGCAATTGCGGCGGTGCGCCGGATACAGGTAAAAATCAGATTAAAGCTGGAAAAATAACTATTTGAAGAAAAGGCATGTAAAAATCAGAGAAATCTGATCCACATGCCTTTTATAGTAAGTTCTATCGTAACTGTTCAGTAGGTCTGCGCACTTGCTGCGCTGACCGTAAGAAAACATAGGCTGGAAGGCAAAAATCCCATCAGCGAAGCTGATCTGGAATGGATTTTTGCACGTAACTATGAAGGCACTGAATAGTTACGTTCTATCATTCTTTTACGAGAACTTTTGTGATTTCTGCAATATAAACAGTGTGATAATCTTTCTCCGGATACCATTTTCCATCGTTCTCTTTTGCGATAAAGTTCTCCGGCTTGATCTCATCCTCGTAGAGCTTCCTGCACACGAAGACCATGCTGGCCTCCTCGAAAGCAGCTGTTCCGTCTGTGAAATACGGGGTAAGTCCAGCTTCTTTGACCTTATCGCAGTCACGGCCGGATTTGGAACCGCAGATGGAGAGTGCCTGTTTGTGCTCCGGTCCGTAGAAGGACAGGGTAAAGGTATCGTTCGCGTCGACGAATTTCTTTGTGTAGCGCTGCGGGCGGATATAGCAGGTGGCAACATTTTTGCCCCAGAGAACGCCGAGACCGCCCCAGCTTGCGGTCATGGTGTTGTATCCGGACTGATCGCCGGCAGTGATCAGCATCCACTCAGAACCGATCTTTGTGAAGGGATTAAAATTCAGACTTTTGATATCAACTTCTTTGAATGCCATGGAAAAATCTCCTTTCAATGATAAAACTGCAGTAACTGTTCCGTAGATCTTCGCAGTTACAAACTACTTTTATTATAGAATGAGATAAAATAAAATGCAAATGCTTTGTATCCTGAGGGCTGGTTTATGAAAAAAACTGTGCAGGGTGCGGAAAAATTCATGAATAGAAGAGAAAATTATGCTTGAATGAACGTAATATAAGTGTTATATTTTTAACAAGACAGGGAAACCCATGAGGACGATCATGATTGGAGGAAAGCTTATGAGAGGCGTAGAGACAAGAATCCAGGAGATCCGCCATCGGATCTTCAGGGAAGTGGCAAGAATGGCGTATCACACGGAATGGCCGGTGGACAAACGGATTGAGGAGCTTCCGTATAAGATCATTCCGGGAGAAGTCGGAAATTTCAGAAACGATGTTTTTTTGGAGAGGGCGATCGTGAGCGAGCGGCTCCGTCTTGCCATGGGACTTACGTACCGCGGGGCATCGGACCCAGCACCGGTATCCCAGGGAATCGAGGAGGCGGACAAACCGGAGACATATTACACGCCGCCGCTCATCAATGTGATCAAATTCGCCTGTAACGCGTGTCCGGAAAAGCGGGTCTATGTGACAGACGGCTGTCAGGGCTGCCTTGCCCACCCATGTGTGGAGGTGTGTCCGAAGGACGCAGTGAGTCTGGACCGCACAAACGGAAGATCCAGGATCGACCCGGATAAGTGCATCAAGTGCGGACAGTGCGCGAATGTCTGTGCCTACCATGCCATCATCATCCAGGAGCGCCCCTGCGCGGCGGCCTGCGGCATGGATGCTATCCACTCGGACGAGAACGGAAAGGCGGATATCAACTACGACAAATGCGTCTCATGCGGACAGTGCCTCGTGAATTGCCCGTTCGGGGCCATTGCGGACAAATCCCAGATCTTCCAGGTCATCCGCGCGATCCAGACAGGTGAGAGAGTGTACGCCGCTGTGGCACCGGCATTTGTCGGTCAGTTTGGCCCGAAGGTAACACCTGGAAAGCTGAGGGCGGCGATGAAGGCCCTGGGCTTTGCGGACGTCTTTGAGGTCGCCATCGGCGCGGACCTCTGCGCGGTGCAGGAGGCGGAGGACTTTGTGAAGGAAGTTCCGGAACAGCTACCGTTTATGGCGACATCCTGCTGTCCGGCATGGTCCATGATGGCGAAAAAACTGTTCCCGGACTACGCGAACTGCATCTCCATGGCGCTGACGCCGATGACGCTCACCGCGAGACTTATCAAGAAGCAGCATGAGAAGGCAAAGGTGGTCTTTATCGGGCCCTGCGCGGCGAAAAAACTGGAAGCCATGAGAAAATCTGTGCGGAGTGAGGTGGATTTCGTCCTGACCTTCGAGGAGATGGCGGGAATCTTTGACGCAAAGCATGTGGATATCGAGAATATCGCGGAGGATGAGGGCGGAGTCAATGCGGCATCCAGGGATGGAAGAAACTTCGCAGTTGCCGGCGGCGTCGCGAAATCCGTGGTGGATGTGATCGCCCAGATGTACCCGGATAAGGAGATCAGGGTGGCGAATGCCGAGGGCTTAAAGGAGTGCAAGAAACTTTTACAGCTTGCCAAGGCAGGAAAGTACAACGGATACCTGTTGGAAGGAATGGCATGCCCGGGCGGCTGCGTGGCAGGTGCCGGAACAATGCAGCCGGTGAAGAAATCCCAGACGGCAGTCTCCTTATATGCCGCGAAAGCAGGTCATGTGACCAGCGATAGGACGGAGTATGTGAGTGAGCTGGAGAAACTGGTGGACTAAGTGCGTGGCAGCTTGTTTTTCCGGTTCAGGCCGCAAAGCAACCGATTAAAGAGTTATCAAATAAAAGCGGCTTCCTTGACGGAAAGCCGCTTTCGTTGTAAAATACGTACTTGACTCGTTTTTTAGTGGAGAGATCCAGCAAAGACATGTCACAGTGAGCAGGAAAGGAGGAACTTTAAGATGGATCAGAAGATGGAGAAAAATAAGAATAAAACAGGACTTGTGCTGGAAGGCGGCGGTATGCGCGGCATCTATACGGCGGGAGTCCTGGACGTATTTCTGGATGAAGGCCTTACCTTTGACGGGGTGATCGGTGTTTCGGCGGGAGCGGTCCATGGATGCAGTTTCCTTTCGGGACAGAAGGGAAGAAGCATCCGGTATTATAAAAAATACTGTGCGGACAAGCGCTTTATGAGCACCGAAAATCTGATCAGGACAGGAAATTTTGTGGATACTGATTTCTGTTACCATGAACTTCCAGAGATCCTGGATGTTTATGATTATGACACGTTTAATAAAAATAAAGAGCACACCGATTTCTACGTGGTCTGCAGCGATGTTGAGAAGGGGAAGCCGGTCTACGCGAAGCTTCACGATATGAAGCGTGATATCGGCTATATCCAGGCATCAGCGTCGCTTCCATATGTGTCAAAGTTTGTGGAGCTTGACGGCAGAAAACTGCTCGACGGCGGATGTACGGACAGTGTCCCGGTGGAAGCATTCCGGAGACTGGGATATAAGCGCAATGTTGTGGTCCTCACGAGAGATTCAGAGTACCGGAAAAAGCCGGAAAATACCTGGATGGCGGATATTGTGTACCATAAATACCCGAAGTTCGCAGAGGCACTTAAGAACCGGGCTGTCGAGTACAACATGAGTATCCGTAATATCGAAAAGCTGGAAAGGGCGGGCGAAGTTTTCGTGATCCGTCCGAGCGTTCCTCTTACGATCCCGAGGATCTGCAAGAGCGCCGAGGAGATCGAAAAGACATATCAGATCGGTGTCATGGACGCGAAGAAGATGATGGCGGATTTGAGAAAATGGCTGGAAACGTCAGATGGATCAGAAGGGTGACGGAGCAGTCATGAAATGGTGAAGCCACCAGAGAAAAATAATTATGCGGGAGCGCCCGGTCTGCTTTATGGGCAGATGACAGAGTGGAAAACAGACTGATAAGGGGGAGAAAGATATGGCAGCAGGAAAAAAAGAAAATCAGAACGCGGACCATATGATCCGACCGGTGGCGTATATCCACACGGATTTCCCGACAAAATTCGGAATTCCGAGACAGAGCGGCCTGACGGGTGATCTGGAGGCGAAGATCGTCTTTGAGCCGGAATTTTCCAATCCTGAGGCCATCCGGGGAATCGAAGAGTTCTCCCATCTCTGGCTGATCTGGGAGTTTTCGGAGAACGTCAGAAAGCCGGGAAACTGGTCAGCGACGGTGCGTCCGCCGAGACTCGGGGGAAACATGAGAGTCGGTGTGTTTGCCACGAGATCCCCGTTCCGTCCGAATCCCCTGGGACTTTCCGTCGTGAAGCTTAAAAGAGTGGAATACCTGGAAAACGGCGCTCCGGTCTTAGTTGTCACGGGGGCGGACATGATGGATGGGACGCCTGTCTTTGACATCAAGCCCTACGTCCCCTTTGCGGACAGCCACCCGGAAGCGAAGGGCGGCTTCACGGACCAGACGAAAGAGTACGGGCTTGCGGTGGAGATCCCGGAAAAACTTCTGGAGTTCCTGCCGGAAGAAAAGCGGGATCCGCTCCGCGCAGTTCTGGCCCAGGATCCCCGCCCGTCCTACCAGGAGGATCCGGACCGGGTTTATGGCATGGAATTTGCCGGATATGAGGTGAAGTTTACCGTATCGGAGAAGGTTCTCCATGTGAAAAGTGTGGAGAAATGTACTGGTTGAGCAGTGCAGAAAAATGATTTAGAAGAAAAAAGTTATGGAAAATGATCGTGATGACGATCTTTGTTGTCGCCATCGGTTCCCTTGGAATCGCAGGTATCCCTGGAACAGCGACCATGGCTGCTTCCGTCGGACTTTCCGGTGTCGGCATGGGCGCCCAGTTCGGTATGGTCAGTCCGATCTTAGCCATAGACCCGATCATCGACATGCCGAGAACCATGATCAACGTCACCGGTTCCCTGACGAATGCACTTGTTGTAGATAAGATGATGGGAAATCTGAATCTGGATGACTACAATGATATGAGTTTAAATACTCCGGACAGCAAAGCAAACAAGGAAAGCGCAGAGAAATAAAATAGCTGCAAAGAAGCGTAAATTCCCCGTGTGTATCTGTAAGGCAGGTATGCGCGGGGGATTTTTTGCGGAAAAACAGTGATGATTTCCGTAAAATAGGCATTTAAGTATGAATTTAACATGCAAAAATGTTAAATTCATAACTATATCCGCTAAAAATTCGAAAAAACTGGACAGGCTCATATTTTCCTGTATAATAAATACTCGTGGTCTTTTTTCGGGACCAGACAGTTACTTTTACACACACAGGTAAGAAAAAGGAGAATATTGAGTATGGAAAAAATACGTCCAATGTTGTTCACAACATTGAAGAAGTATTCCGGTGCCCAGCTGATGTCTGATGTGGTAGCAGGTATCATCGTAGCCATCATCGCCCTTCCGTTGTCCATCGCGCTGGCACTGGCGTCCGGCGTGGGTCCGGAGCAGGGAATCTACACGGCCATCGCGGCAGGCTTCGTGATCTCATTCTTAGGCGGCAGCCAGGTACAGATCGCAGGTCCGACAGCAGCCTTTGCTACGATCGTAGCCGGCATCGTGGCGAGAAGCGGCGTGGAAGGTCTGGCAGTCGCAACGATCATGGCAGGTATCATCCTTGTTATCATGGGATTCTGTCAGCTTGGTTCCTTGATCAAATTTATCCCGTTTACGATCACCACCGGATTCACCTCCGGTATCGCGGTGACCATCGTGATCGGACAGTTAAAAGATTTCTTCGGTGTCACATACCCGGCAGGTATGGAGACCATCGAGACCATGCAGAAGTTAAAAGCTTTTGCCGCAGGTTTCGGAACCATGAATGTTCATGCGTTGATCGTAGGTCTTGTCTGCCTGGCGATCCTCATCGTAATGCCGAAGATCACGGAGAAGATCCCGGGATCCTTAGTGGCGGTTCTCGTTGGTATCGTGATGGTGAAATTCCTTCCGTTACAGGTCAACACCATCGGTGACCTCTACAGCGTCAGCAACGCGCTCCCGGCGTTCCACATGCCGGCCTTCAGCTATGACGTGATCCAGGGCTCTTTATCGGATGCCTTCACCATTGCGATCCTGGCAGCCATCGAGTCCCTGCTTTCCTGCGTTGTCGCGGACGGCATGATCGGCGGAAAGCACCGCTCCAACACAGAGCTTGTGGCCCAGGGTGCAGGAAATATTGTTTCTGCTTTATTTGGCGGAATCCCGGCAACAGGCGCCATCGCCCGTACAGCGGCAAACATCAAGAACGGCGGACGCACTCCGGTAGCCGGAATGGTCCATGCTGGCATTCTTCTTCTGATCCTTGTGATCCTGATGCCGTACGCAAGCTGGATCCCGATGCCGACCATCGCGGCGATCCTGTTTATGGTTGCCTACAACATGTGCCAGTGGAGAACATTCGCAAGACTCGCAAAGACGGCACCAAAGAGCGATATCGCAGTTCTTGTGATCACATTCTTCTTAACAGTAGTCTTCGACCTTGTCGTAGCCATCGAGGTGGGCATGGTACTTTCCTGTCTGCTGTTCATGAAGCGCATGAGCGACGAGATGGGAGTCAGAAGCTGGCTTCATGTGGAAGAGGTCGAGGAGCAGAAACGTGAGGAAGAGGAAGCTTCCAGGGGAGCGAAGAAGACAATGTCCGTGGAAGAGGCGCAGTTGAAGGCAGCAGCCGAGGAGATCAACCCGGCCAAGCTTCGCCAGATCCCTATGGAGCTTGCGGTATACGAGCTCACAGGACCGTTATTCTTCGGCGCGGCTGACCGCATCAACCAGATCGAAGTGAACGAAGTCACAAGATGTCTGATCCTTCGTATGCGGGCGGTTCCGGCGGCGGACAGCACAGCGATGAACTCCATGACAGCCCTCTATGAGCGCTGCAAAAAGAACGGAGTCACCCTGATCCTGTCCCATGTCAATGAGCAGCCGATGCGCGCGATGGAGAAAGCCGGATTCGTGGATCTCGTGGGAAGAGAGAATTTCTGCAGGAATATTGAGGAAGCACTTGACCATGCGGACAAGGTGCTTGAGAAGTAAATAAAACGCGGAGACAGATTTTCTGCGCAAGGCTGAAAAGAGCTGTGTGACTATATGGGGGTCAGCAGCTCTTTTTAGCGTTTGTAGGGAAGACCAGACTGCAAAAATTAAATGATATTTTTGAAAAAGTCTGTTAAGACGACGCAAAATACGAAAAATACATACAAAAGTTACAAAAATCCTGACGAAATATATTGTATCTGTTATTTGCAAAATTTGCGTTAAGGAAGGAAAATAAGCGATTAAGGAGCGGCTAAAAAGCAGGCTAAAAGGTAGCAGGGATAAAATTTCTGTGATATATATGTTCCGACTTAAAAACAGGAGAGGAATTTCATCTTGTCAGATTAAAAACATCCCGAAAAGAGAAATTTCGCAAAGATTCTTTGCAGGAAACAAAAGCGGGGTGGATGTAAAAGAAAAATTTGGGAGGTATATATCATGGCTAATTTATTTTCGATCCTTTTCATCATCCTTGTTGCAATCGTAGGCGGTATCCCGACCATCGTGATCACGGGGTATATTCCGGTCATGATCGCACAGAAGATCTACAGGAAAGTGAAATATGGATATTCTTTGTATCGTTAAAATATGATAAAGCGCAGGATCACAGTCAACAGCGGGCAAATGGGCATGTTGATTCAGAATGCGCAGGAGCAGCAAGATCGGTTATATTTCATGCAGCAAATAGAGTATAACCAAAATGGGTGATTTTCCGGAAAATTATCTGCAATCTTAACACGAATTTAGCAGAAATTATGTTATAATAGTCCAAAAGAAAAACAGCCGGCGTTGAAGGTGCCAGTTGTTTTTGTGGATCATTATAAGAAACCGGAGGTTCCCCTATGAGCACAAAAGTCAGATCAGTGTTAAAGAACAGCGGGATCGCGTTCGGGATCCTGGGAATCGCGACGGCATTTTGTTTTCTTGTCCAGAGGATCTCAGAATCAGACACGCACGTCCCGCTGTTGTTCGTTTTGGCGGTGCTGTTTGTGTCCCGCTTTACGGATGGATATGTTTATGGAATCGTCGCATCGATCATCGCTGTTTTCGGTGTGAACTACGTTTTTACATTCCCATATTTCAAACTGAACTTTGCGATCACGGGATACCCGCTGACCTTCGTCGCCATGCTGGCCGTGGCCTGCAGCGTCAGCGCCCTGACGACCCAGATCAAGAAACAGGAACAGATGCGGCTGGAGGTTGAGCGGGAGAAGATGCGGGCAAACCTCCTGCGGGCGGTCTCCCACGATATCCGCACCCCGTTGACGTCGATCGTCGGCTCTGCGTCCGGGATCATCGACAACTATGACGCACTCTCTAAGGAAAATATCCTGGAACTCCTTGAGGACATGAAATCCGAGGGTCAGTGGCTCGTCCGGATGGTGGAAAACCTTCTTTCCATCACGAGGATCGGGGATGGAACCGCCAGGATCGATAAGGAAGATGAACTGGTGGAGGACGTGATCAGCGGAGCGATCACGAAATTCAGAAAACGATTCCCGGATATCGAGGTAGTCCCGAAAGTGCCGGAGGATGTCCTGTTTGTGCCTATGGACGCGATCCTGATCGAGCAGGTGATCGTAAATCTCCTGGAAAACTGCGTGCTCCACGCGGACGGTATGACAAAGATCTGGTTGATCGTGACGGAGGACGGGGACCAGGTGAAATTCTCTGTTGAGGATGACGGTGCCGGAATCAAGGAGTCCGCTCTTCCGAGAATGTTCGACGGAAGTTTCCAGTCGGAGGACGGAAAAGAGAGCGATTCCAAGCGAAATATGGGAATCGGACTTTCGGTCTGCATGACCATCGTAAGAGCCCACGACGGAATCATGAAAGCAGAAAACAGAAAAGAAGGCGGTGCCAGAGTGATGTTCTGGCTGCCGAAAGGAGTGGACACGGAATATGGAGATTAAAGACAGAGTGCTGGTCGTGGAAGACGACAAGAGGATCAGCAATTTCATCAAGACAGTGCTGGAAGCGAACAATTACGATGTGATCGTCGCGCAGACGGGAGCGGAGGCATACAGCATGGTGACCTCCCAGTGTCCGGACGTGGTGATCTTAGACCTCGGTCTGCCGGACATGGACGGCATGAAGATCTTACAGGGCGTGCGGGAATGGTCCGCGATGCCGGTGATCGTTGTGTCGGCGAGAACCCATGAGAGGGATAAGGTGGAGGCGCTGGATCTCGGAGCTGACGATTACATCACGAAGCCTTTTGGAACATCCGAGCTTCTCGCAAGGATCCGCACCGCGATCCGTCACACAAGGTCTGGGATCCCGAATCAGCCGGGCGGACAGACGGGAGTTTTTAAATCCGGCGGATTGACCATCGATTATGACAAGCACCGCGTGTTTATCGACGGTGTGGACGCGGGACTGACCCAGAACGAGTATAAGATCGTGAGTCTTCTTGGAAAGTATGCCGGGAAAGTCATGACTTACGACTATATTATTAAAGAGATCTGGGGACCGAATATGAAGAATGATAACCGGATCCTGCGTGTGAATATGGCGAATATCCGGAGAAAGATCGAGAAGAATCCGGCGGAGCCGCAGTATATTTTTACAGAGGTTGGCGTCGGATACCGGATCGTGGAGCCGGATTAGGACAGGATGGCGTGTTGCAGCAAAAAGTGAATAAGCTATGGTAAAAACACCTGCTGTGTCCTCTGTAAATTTAGAGGGCAGCAGCCTTCTGGACAAGTTCATCCAATGTCCCGAACCGGTAGCTCATCTCCTCCCACTTCGTCAGCAGCTCATCGAGGATCGCCGCGTTTGTGGAGGAAGTACTGTGCAGAAGCACGATGGCACCAGGATGGATGCGCCCGAGAAGCTTTTTGAATGCTTCCTCCTTTGTGGGCTGTTTGTCCTGATACCAGTCCACATAGGCGAGACTCCAGAAGAAGGTCTGATAGCCGAGAGCTTTTGCCATCTGAAGATTCGCTTTGCTGTACTTTCCCTGGGGCGGCCGGTAGTATTTCCGCATGTTCTCTCCTGTGATCTCTGTGTAGCTTGTTTCGAGGCTTGAGAGCTCTTTCGCGAAGCTTTCCGGATCGCTGATCTTCGACATGTCCGGGTGGTGGTATGTATGGTTTGCGACAATATGCCCCTCGGAGACCATGCGTTTTACGAGGTCCGGGCTGGTCTCCAGGTAGTTTCCGACGACGAAAAACGCGGCGGGAACCTGATGCTTTTTCAAGGTGTCCAGGATCATGGGGGTATTGCCGTTCTCGTATCCGGCGTCGAAGGTCAGGTAGATGACTTTCTCGCCGGAAAGATCGGCGTACCAGGCATTGTACTGCTTTAATTCATCTGCCGTGGCGTTAGCGACAGGCGGTTTTCCATCCTGCTGGAATGAGAGTCCCCAGTTTCCGTCCGCAGATGCCGGGACTGACGGAATGACGGTGGCGGCGAAAGCGCCGAGGACGTAGGAGAGGGGGAGTAAGATGAGAGCCAGAAGAAGTGTGGCTGGACGGCTTCCTGCGAAAGCCTGGTCATGATCGCGCGGGAATTCTTTTAAAAGACAGAAAAATGGAAATTTCATGAAATGATATCCTTTTCATGTGATTCCAGAGACGTGCAGATGTCTCATGGAATTGCTTTTTATAATATATTCCACCCCAGATATTTGTATTCCATCGCAAAATGTGGTAAGATGTGTTGGTGCGCGTAAAGCTGCCGGTTCGGCAGTATGAAAGGAGAGAAAAAATTGAAGATCAGGATCCGGAGGATTCTTTTTCCAATACTGTTCTGTCTGGCGGTAGCATGTGTCATTGAACTTCCGCTTGCGCAGACAACGATTTTCGGGGACGACGTGATCTTATGGGATACCTTGTTCCGCTCAGTCATCGCGGTTCCGATGCTGGTACATCTTTATAGAGAGGATTCGGTGTTCAGGGGAAAAGAACACTGGAACGGAAAAATCGCGGCTGCGGCATTTTTCAGTGGCGCAGGAATATCTCTGGCGTTCGGCCTTGCGGTGAGAGCGTTTCAGATCTCTGGCGCGGCCCTGGCAGATGAGAGCCTGTTCACAGGAAATCTGTGGCTGGAGACTGTGGTGCTTTTGGCGGCATCCCCGATCCTTGAGGAATATTTTTTCCGCGGCGTTCTCTATGGAAGATGCAAGGAGCTTGTATCCGCCCCGGCGGCAGCATTTATGACCGCGGCGTTTTTCGGTGTGTTCCACTGGGACCTCGTGCAGGGAATCTACAGCTTCTTTATGGGGCTGATCCTGGCATATCTTATGGAAAAAACGAATACGGTGAAGGCACCGGTGGTGTTCCATTTCGCGGCGAATCTGGCGGCACTTGTTCTGGAGGTTTTTTAGCATGACGGAAAGAATGTGCTTATATTTTGTATCAAAATCGGTCGGTTCCGGCGGTCCTGATGCCGCAAAGATGGCGAAAAAGGCGGCAGATTGCCGTAAAATCGTAAGGGAATCGTAATTGAATCATCAAAACCCAGATGATAAAATAGTTTAGGCAAAAAAGAAAGGCGGGAAAACGATATGAAAAAAAGAACATTATTCCGCAGCGGTGCGGCGTTTCTTATGGGACTTCTGATGACCGCAGCGGTGGGATGTTTCACAAGCTTTGCTTATGACAGTGCAAGGCTGAAGGCTTGTTCAGTAGAGAACGGAAACAGCATTTCCGTCACAGGAACAGCCACGGCCGGCGCTTTAAATGAGGGGGAAACTCCGGATGATGGCTATTATTATCTGTTCGAGCTTCACCCATATGAGTCTGAGATAGGCTCCAGAACGGACTACATCGCATGGAGCAACAAATCCGACAAGTTAAAATTCACCTTAAAATACAGCGGTGATTCCACGGATACGATGCTCTATTCCAGATTCGTGGTTGCGTTAAAGACCGGCAGCACCTACACCCCGATCAGCAATGCGATCTATGTGACGAACCCGGGCGATGTGGCAAAATATCGCGAGGCTTACCCGGAGCCGATGAGCAAAAAAGGACTTCTGATTCAGCTCGATATGCTCGGCGACGCTCTGAACCTGGGCGTAAAGCACACGACGGTCAATATCCCGTATCACCAGCTTGTGGGCGGTAATTTAAAATACAAATACAACGGAAAGACCTACAACTTCAACGGTGATCTCATCAAGGATTATGATAAGATGATCAGTGCGTTCTCCGCGAAAGGAATCGTTGTGACGGCGATCCTTTTAAATGGCTGGAACGACAGCTACCCGGAGCTTCACGAAGCCGGGCTTGCGAAGAGAACAGAAGCTTTCTACTATGGTTTTAATGTCTCCACGGAGCAGGGATATGAGACGACCCGTGCGCTGCTCTCCTTTATGGCAGAGCGTTATTCCGGTGCCCACGATGACTACGGTCGTGTCAGCAACTGGATCGTCGGAAATGAGATCAACAACAACTTAAACTGGAACTACACCGGTCCGATGGACATTGATTCCTATACAAAGCTCTACTCAAAGGTATTCCGTGTGGCCTACACAGCAATCAAGAGCCAGAGCCGCAACGCGAGAGTATTCTTCTCCACAGACTATGAGTGGAAGCGCGCAAACTCCAACCTGATGTATGGCGCAAAGGACTTTATTGACCGCTTCAACGCCGATATCCGTGACGAGGGGAATATCGAGTGGGGACTTGCCTACCACCCGTACCCGCATCCGATGACGGAGCCGGAGTTCTGGGATGATGATCAGACGGGAGCTGTCAATAATACCGAAGATTCACCGGTCGTAAACTTCAAAAACCTCAACGTCCTGACGGATTACTTCCAGAAGGATATCATGCGCGATGCAGGCGGAAATGTCCGTCATATCATTCTCTCTGAGGAGGGATTTACATCAAAGAGCGCGACCCGGGGAGATGTCTATGATATCCAGGCGGCGGCATTTGCCTACGCGTACTATCTTGTGGACAACAACCCGTATATCGACGCGTTTATCTTAAACCGTCAGGTCGATGCGGTGATCGAGGTAGAGCAGTCCTGCTCGTTTGGTCTCTGGACAGTTGACATGTCAAGCCCGAACAGGGTCATCGCCGTTATGCCGAAGAATATTTACAACGTATTCAAATATATTGATACAAATAAATCTCTGAAGTATACGGAATTTGCGAAGAAGATCATCGGAATCAACAAGTGGAGCGATGTGATCCCGGGATTTAAGCTGCAGGAATAATTCAAAAAATAAAGCTGGTATTTTGATTCGGCAGGATACTTTCGGATATGTGTTCTGCCGGATCTTTTTTGCTTACAAATACCAGTTTTACGGGATTTTATTGACAAAATCCTAACGAGGGCTTATAATGCGCTATGACGATTATTTAGTACGACAACTCAGGAAATGACAGGAAAACAGTTTTGTGTGTCAACATTTTTCAGGAGGATATCATTATGGCAAAGAAGAATCCAATCGCAGCCGCAGCAAAGAAAATGGCTGCAGCACCGGTTAGCAATAGCACTGTAGAAGTAAAGGCAGCAGAGACAAAGACAGTAAAGGCAGAAGCAAAGGCAGAGGCTCCGAAGGCAGAAGCTAAGAAAGCAGAAGAGCCGAAGAAAGAGACAGCAAAGAAAGCTCCGGCAAAGAGAACAACAGCAAAGGACATCAAGACATCCGTAGTTGTACAGTTCGCCGGCAGGGAAGTTACAGAGAAAGACCTCATTGCAGCTGTTAAGAAAGCCTACACAAAGAAAGGCAACAAAGTCGGCGATATCAAGACCATCGAGATCTATGTAAAGCCGGAAGAGAGCGCTGCTTACTATGTAGTAAACGGTATCGGCGCAGACGATTACAAGATCGAGCTGTAAGTTGAGATGATAGTTTAGCTATGTCCGGATGGACATATGGCTGGGCAAATGTGTTTAGACACAGTCTTGCAGATGGATATATCCTGGATGTGTCGCCTGCAAAAGAACAGAAACTAGGACTTTAGGACTTGAGCGCCCGCTGGGATCATCCCCGGCGGGCGTTTTTGAGATCAGGAGATTATGGAAAAAGAAACGAAGAGAGAGCTGCCGGAAGCGTTCGTGGAGAAGATGGAAAAGCTTCTCGGCAGTGATGCGGAAGCATTTTTTAAGAGCTATGACGCGGAGCGGAAATTCGGACTGCGGGTCAACCCATTAAAGCAGAAGAGCGGGGAGATGCCGGAGGAAGGAGAACCCCTCGGAGATTACCTGAAGGGACTCGCAAAAGTTCCCTGGGCAGAAGAGGGATTTTACTACGAGGCAGACATGCGCCCGGGACGCCATCCGTTCCACGAGGCGGGGGCATACTATATCCAGGAACCAAGCGCCATGTCTGTGGCAGAAGCACTGTCTCCAAAGCCCGGAGAGCAGATCCTGGACCTCTGCGCGGCACCGGGAGGGAAATCTACCCATCTTGCCGGAAAAATGGGCGGACATGGGCTTTTAGTCTGCAACGAGATCCATCCTGCCCGCGCGAAGATCCTGTCCCAGAATATTGAGCGCCTTGGCGTGAAAAATGCTGTGGTGACGAATATGGATCCGTTCCAGCTTGCCCCTGCGTTTCCGGAATTTTTTGACGGGATCGTGGTGGATGCCCCGTGTTCCGGCGAGGGAATGTTCCGAAAGGATGAGAACGCCAGAAATGAGTGGAGCCCAGACCATGTAAAACAGTGCGCGGGGCTGCAGGACGGGATCCTGGACTGCGCGGCGGCGATGTTAAAGGACGGTGGGCGGATCGCCTATTCCACCTGCACATTTTCACCCGAGGAGAACGAGCAGAGCATAGCAAGATTCCTTGAGCGCCATCCGGAGTTTTCTGTGGTGCAGCCGGAGCTTGTAAAATATTTTTCCGGCGGTCACCCGGAATGGGCAGATGGGGATGAGGAGCTGAAAAAGACCGTGAGGATCTGGCCGCATCTTGCGGACGGGGAGGGTCATTTCCTGGCGCTGCTTGTGAAAGGTGAGAGATCCTGGGATGCTGTGGAAAGTACTGTGAACGCAGACGAAAAGAAAAACAGCAAAAAGGGCGGACGTAAAAATGGACGTGCGAAAGAGGACGCGGCGCTCACGGAAGCGGTCGCTGCGTTCCGGACGTTTGAAAAAGAAAATCTGAAAGACACGGAACATCTGGAGAATGGAAAGAAATTTCTGATGTTCGGAGAAAACCTGTATCTCGTCCCGGAGGTGATGCCGGATCTTAAGGGACTTAAGGTACTGAGACCGGGCCTGCACCTCGGAAGCGCGAAAAAAGACAGGTTTGAGCCGTCCCATGCATTGGCTCTGGCACTGAAAAAAAGTGATGTGAGACAGAGTGTGGAGGTCGGATCGGAGGATCTTGCGCTGCGGTATCTCCGTGGAGAGACATTGCGGGCGGAGGATCTTGAAGAACCGAACATCCCGGCAAAAGGCTGGGTTCTTGTGACTACCGGCGGCATGTCACTGGGGTTTGCGAAGGCGGCTGGCGGGATGCTGAAGAATCACTATCCGAAAGGACTTAGGATTCAGGGTGGTTGATGATACGCATTAAGAGATAAGTTTTTGCTTTTACATTACTGTAAAAAGGATATAGAGCCAGAAAAGAACCGGACATGGAAACAAGCGAAAACACGCTTCGCGAGTTTCCCCTTGTTATCGCGACAGTCGCCAAGGTCCCGCGCATGCGCGGACTTTGGCTCGTTGTTCGCGTAGATAAGATCCGCCGGGATCTGCCTTAATAAAAGACAGGACCTGACGGATCTTTTATGTCTGGAAACAGTTTCCTCATGTCCCCCGGCAGCGGGGCGGAGAACTCAAGCTTTTCTCCGGTCACCGGATGGGAAAAGCTTAAATATGTGGAATGGAGCGGCTGACGGTCGATAAAACGGTAGTCCGGGCAGTAGAGAAAATCCCCTGGCAGCGGATGCCCGATGGCTTTCATATGGACGCGGATCTGGTGTGTCCTTCCTGTCTCCAGGAGGAGGCGGATGAAGGAGAGGTCAGCGTTCTTGTTGTAGGCAAATGTCCGGTAATGGGTTACAGCGGTCTCACCCCGCTCTGGATCCAAGACCCGCTCGATGGTGGAGCCGTCCTTTCTTGCGATCGGAAGATCGATGGTGCCGGATGCGTCCGTCTTCCCGGAGACGATGGCGGCGTACTCCCTGTGAATCGTGTGGTCCTTCACGGCATCAGAGAGAACGCAGGAACTGTAGGGATTCTTTGCGAGAAGCACAAGCCCTGATGTGTCCCGGTCCAGCCGGTTTACGGCCCGGAACACGAAAGGAGACTCCTCATTCCTGTAATACCATGCAATCCCGTTTGCCAGGGTATTCTCATAGTGTCCCTGGGACGGGTGGACCGGCATTCCGGCAGGTTTATCGATCACGAGAACATGTTCGTCTTCAAAAACGACGGAGAGGTCCATGGGAACAGGGACAATCTGGTCGGAAGTTTTTTTCTCCGTGACATGGACGCGCAACTGATCTTTCGGCTGAAGGACTGTGTTGGAAAAAACAGTTTTTCCGTTTAGGAGAAAACTGCCCTCGGTGTTTCGAAGATGAACCACCAGGCGGGAAGAATAGCCGGAATCCATGAGAAAGGCGGCGATGGAACGACCGCTGTCGGCTTCTTTAATTGTGTAAATCAAAACTATATTCATGATAAATCCCTTTTTATTTAAAAATATAATAATTCAACACACCAGATGTCCGCAGATATTTCGGCTGCATAACATCACGGACACGTAGAAATGATCTCAAAGTTATTTCAGCGTATTTCATTGTATCATAGGAAAAATTGTCCGGCAAGTCTCAGAAAACATCCGCATATGCTGTTACAAATATGCGGCGGAAGTTCTGAAAAATGTGGAAAAATAAAAATATAGCAGGAATGGTGCTGGCGCGGCTCAGTGAATGGACCTTGGGGAAAGAAAAGGAAAAACGCAGACCCGGACCATCCCCGATTCTGCAGTTGTGCCTGGGGGGACTCCTGCTTTTGGCAGCGGCAGTTCCCGGAGATCATTTATACAGGGAAAGCAGCGGGCTGCAGGCTGCACAGGATCCGGTCGTATCGGTGATCCGGTCCGAGAATGGGGAGACGCTGGAATCAGCGGTGGTGCGATCGAAGGTGAAGACCGATCCGCTGAACCTGAATTCTCACTCCGCTGTCCTGCTTGACGGCGATACAGGGCGGATTCTGTACGGAAAAAACGAGATGGAAGTCCTTCCCATGGCCAGCACCACGAAGATCATGACCTGCATCCTTGCCCTGGAGAATGCCGGGCTGGACACGGAAGTCGGGATCTCAGACCGGGCGGCGACCATGCCGGAGGTGAAGCTGTATGTGAGAGAAGGGGAGAAATACCGACTGGAAGACCTTCTTTACTCCCTGATGCTGGAATCCCACAATGACACCGCAGTGGCCATCGCGGAAGCGGTCGGGGGCAGCGTGGAAGATTTCGCGGACATGATGAACAGGAAGGCAGCGGAACTTGGCTGTGATGATACATATTTTCTGACGCCCAACGGGTTGGATGCGGAGGATAAGGAGAGTGGGAAGGTTCATTCCACCACTGCGGCAGACCTGGCGCGGATCCTCAGATACTGCATCGTGCTCTCCCCGGCAAAAGAAGAGTTCCTTGCCATCACAAGAGCACCGTCCCACGCCTTTTCCGACCTTTCCGGGATACGGAGTTTCTCCTGCGTCAATCATAATGCTCTCCTGACATCCATGGAAGGTGCGGTCAGTGGAAAGACCGGATTCACGGGAAAGGCTGGATACTGTTATGTTGGTGCAGTGAAAAAGGGGAAGAAGCTGTTCATAGCGGCGCTTCTGGGCTGCGGGTGGCCGCCCCACAAGACCTATAAGTGGCAGGATGTGCGGAAACTTGTGACATACGGGGATAAAAACTTTGAGTATAAGGAGATAGAGAAAAAGGGACTCGGGGAGGAAACTGCAGTTCCGGTGGAAAATGGCGTGGGGTACAGGGTTAAGGTAGAGATCGGGACTGAAAACGCGGATAAGACCCCTCTCCGTGTTCTGCTGGGAAACGATGAGAAGGTCCAGGTAAGGACAAAGATCGCAAAATCGCTCCATGCTCCGGTCCGGGAAGGAACGCCGGTGGGACAGCGGGATTACATGGTCGACGGGATCGTCATCGACAGTGATCCGGTGGTGACAGCCGGGAATGTTGAACTTTGGGACTTTGAGTATGCGGAGAAGATCGTGATGGAAAAATTCTGGATGTAGAGGTCTATTTTTCCAGACATGAATCGATGAATGGGCCTGTTTTAAAATGTTATAAAAATCCTACTATCATACTTGAATTATAGGAATATTCTGTTATACTGATAAGAAAGATAATTGGTAACTATGAAGGTACATATCAGTTACAGAAAATTTATAAGTACGGAGGCATAAAATCATGCAGACAAAACTGACGAGAGAGGACGCCATCGCGCTCCTCAGAAAATACAACAAAGAGCCATTCCATATTCTCCATGGCTTGACTGTCGGGGGCGTTTTAAAATGGTACGCGAATGAACTCGGATACGGAGATGAGGCCGGATTCTGGGAGATCTGCGGAATCCTTCATGATATCGATTTCGAGGAGTATCCGGAGGAGCACTGCCTGATCGCGCCGCGTCTTTTAAAAGAGGGCGGAGCCGAGGATGAGGTGATCCATGCGGTCTGCAGCCACGGATACGGAATCCACGAGTGGATCGACGCGAAGCCGGAGCACGAGATGGAAAAAGTCCTCTTCGCGGCAGATGAGCTGACCGGTCTGATCTGGGCGGCAGCGAAGATGCGCCCATCAAAGAGTACGAAGGACATGGAAGTGTCCAGCTTAAAGAAGAAATTTAAAGATAAGAAATTTGCTGCAGGATGTTCCAGGGACGTCATCACAAAAGGTGCCGGGAATCTCGGCTGGGAACTGCCGAAGTTAATGGAAATGACGATCCTCGCCATGAGATCCTGCGAGGATTCCGTTGCGGAAGAGATGAAGAAGATGGGGTTGGCGGAGTAAGAGCGTATTGCTGACCAGTATAATAAAAACCTGAGGAGCTGTGTTGAGACCTCTCAGGTTTTTTGCCTTCCGGCTTATGTTTTCTTACAGTCAGCGCAGTAAGTGCGCAGACCTGCAGAACAGTCACAATTTCAGACTAATTGTTCAGCAATTTTGCACGCTTACCGCACTGACTGCACTGTCTATTTTCTGCTCTTGATCTGTGCCGTCATCTTATTGGGCAGGCAGACGATGATCTCGCCGTCCAGATGGATCTTTCCCTGGTGGACACAGATCTTGTCGGGGCATGTGGCCTCGGAGACCCACGCCTCCCCATCTTTGATGATCAGGTGGTTTGTGCCGCCGGACACGCTGTCTATAGTGAGTTCCTGATCTTTTGCGAGATCGAGGGTTTCGACTACTTTTCCATCGACGGAAACTTCAACGATCTCCGCAGGGCTTTTATGCATCAATTTTGCCCCGAGAAAAAGAAGAACGGCTGCCGCAAGTATTACGGCGATCAGGATCATATCCTGTTTTTTTAAAAGTTTCTGTTTCGTATCTTTGCTTTCTGTCATAAAAAATCCCTGAAAATAGTGTAATGGTAACTGTTTCGTGTTTTGCATCAGCGCCGGGCAAAAAATCCGGGAGACTGTCTGATCTAAATATTACTGTTTGATAATAAAGTCTTCCATTCCATCCGAATAGGAAACATTGTAATCCTCATCGATAAAGCATGCGTAGATTCCATCCAGGGAATTCGCAAGCTCCAGTCCTTTTTCCAGGCCAAGGGAAAAGCAGGTGGTGGAGAGACCATCCCCGTCAACGGACTCCTCGGAGAGGATCGTCACGGAGATCAGTCCATTATCGTAAGGATACCCGGTTGCCGGGTTTAAAATGTGATGGTAATTCTTTCCGTCGATCTCAAAATGCCGCTCGTAGACACCGGATGTCACGACGGAGAGATCCTTGATCCCAAGCACCTCAAAGGTCTCATCCCTGTCCGCAAAAGGTTTCTGCAGCCCGATGTTGAATTTGCTTCCGTCCGGCTTTTCGCCCATGCAGAGGACGTTTCCGCCGAGATTGATAATGGCGCTCTTCACACCGGCATCCAGGAGCTGTTCCTTGATCCGGTCGGCGATATAGCCCTTCGCGATGGAACCCAGGTCGATGGTGGTATCCGGGGAGAGGAATGTCAGCGTATTTCCGGAGAGGACGAGGTTGTGGTAATCCACCTTCGGAATATCTGCTTCGATGTCTGCTTCATCCGGGATCACGGCCTCGCCGCTTGTGAAATTCCAGAGGGAACTCAACGGCTCGATCGTAATGTCAAAGGCACCGTCAGATTTCTCGCAGTATTCCAGACCTTTTGCCAGAAGCGCTGCCATGTCGTCGGAGACCGTGACAGTGTCGGAGGTCCGATGGTTGATCTTGTAGAGCTCGCTGGTCTCTAAGGTCTTGCTGAAAATATTCTCATACTCTTTACAAAGTGCCATCGAATCGTCTAAGATAGAGGAGTCGTCGGAATCGTAGAGCGTGATGGTGACGAAGGTGTTGAGCAGAAAATCGGAACGGCTGAGAGGAGTCTCCTGTGTGAGAAGTCCCGGTCCGCTGCTTGTTCCACATCCGCTCAATGTCATGCCGGAAACAAAGAGGAGACCGGCGGCACAGAGGCCAAATATTGTTTTTTTATTCATGTGTTATATACTTCCTGTACGATAAATATTATAAGCTCATTCGACAGCGGAAATTTTGTATATTAATACGAAAACGCAGACCGCAGCAGGCACTCGTGCCTGTCGTACAAAATATCAGAAGCTGCACTGCCGGATATCCGGTTTATTCTAACAAATGAACTTTTGAAAGTCAAGAAAGAGGAGAATAGATCCGATGAATCGAGAAAAAAAGGCAATAACTGTGGCATTGTATGGGCTCCTGATTGCCCTTGCCATGGTGCTGAGTTTTGTTGAGACAATGATTCCCATCCCGATCCCAGTCCCAGGCATAAAGCTGGGACTGGCGAACCTTGTAACGGTGGTGGGGCTTTATTTAATTGGAATCCCCGGAACCATCGCCGTGACCCTGATCCGCATCGTTCTTGTGGGACTGTCATTTGGAAATCCCTACAGCATGATCTATGGGCTGTCTGGAAGCTTTTTAAGCTTGTTTGTGATGGCGGTATTGAAGGAGACCGGAAAGCTCTCCCAGGTCAGCATCAGCGTTCTTGGCGGTATTGCCCACAATATCGGCCAGATCACCTTTGCGGCAGTTATCGTCCAGACACCAGGGGTATTTTATTATCTGCCATTTCTTCTGGCAGCCGGATGCATCGCGGGAACACTGATCGGAATCGTCGGCGGAATCATTACGGAGCGGCTTCAGCGTGCGATGCGGGGGATAAAAAAATAAAATAGCGATTGTATTAGGGTGGTAAATTTATTATAATAAAATGTAACAGGTTGCAGGTGCGGCAATTTGTTCTGCAAAAAACGCGCTGCAAGTTTACTTGTATAAGTGTTTTTGCAGAGCAGATTGATATAGGGCGGCCGCCCTGTGCTTCTTGTTTTTGTGCAGCGAAAACAAGAAGATACGCACGTTATACTTAAATCTGTCAATATACCGTAAAAAAACGGAGGAATTCGATCATGATTGAAATGTCAATAAAGAAACTGGTTCAGTACGGCAGAACGACCGGACTTATCGAAGCCGAAGATGAGATCTACGCAAGAAACCAGATCCTGGAAGTACTGAAAATGTCCGAATACGAGGAGCCGGGCGAGATTACAGACGAGATCAGCCTGGAAGATACCTTAAACGCGCTCACCGACTACGCTGCAGAGCAGGGGATCCTTGAAAACAACAGCGTCGTATACCGGGATCTTTTTGACACGAGACTCATGAACTGCCTGATGCCGCGCCCAAGCGAGGTCGTAAAGAAATTCCGCGGGGAGTATGAAAAATCCCCGGAGGACGCAACGGCTTATTTCTACAAACTGAGCCAGGACTCCGACTATATCCGCCGCTACCGTGTCTGCAAGGACTTGAAGTGGATCACGAAGACGGAGTACGGCGACCTGGACATCACGGTAAACCTCTCAAAGCCTGAGAAAGACCCGAAAGCTATCGCCGCTGCAAAAACCATGAAGCAGAGCGGATATCCGAAATGCCTGCTCTGTATGGAAAACGTGGGCTACGCGGGCCGAATCAACCATCCGGCGAGAAACAACCACCGGATCATTCCGCTGACCTTAAACGGCGAGTCCTGGGGCTTCCAGTATTCCCCGTACGTCTACTATAATGAGCACTGCATCGTCTTCAACGGAAAACACACCCCGATGAAGATCGACCGGAATACGTTCAAAAAGTTATTTGATTTTGTGACCATGTTCCCGCATTATTTCCTGGGATCCAACGCGGATCTCCCGATCGTCGGCGGTTCCATCCTGACCCACGACCATTTCCAGGGCGGAAGATACACCTTCGCGATGGCGAAAGCACCGGTGGAGAAAAGTTTTACAGTGAGCGGTTACGAGGATGTGGAAGCAGGAATCGTAAAATGGCCGATGTCCGTGATCAGGATCCGCAGTGAGAAGAAAGAACGCCTTGTGGATCTTGCGGATAAGATCTTAACTGCATGGCGCGGATATACAGACGCGGACGCGGATATCTACGCGGAGACAGACGGGGAGCCACATAACACGATCACCCCGATCGCGAGATTCCGTGGCGGAAAGTTTGAGCTGGATCTGGTACTGAGAAATAACCGCACCACGGAGGAACGTCCGTTAGGTCTGTTCCATCCGAACCCGAAGCTCCACCACATCAAGAAAGAGAACATCGGACTCATCGAAGTCATGGGCCTGGCAGTTCTTCCGTCGAGATTGAAGGATGAGCTTGCCCTGCTTGCCGACTATATCGTGGAAGGAAAGGACATCCGCAGCGAGGAATCCATCGCAAAACATGCAGACTGGGTAGAAGAGTTCCTTCCGAAATATGCGAAGATCACAAAGGATAATGTGATGGAGATCTTACAGGATGAGGTCGGCCATGTGTTCGCGAATGTCCTTGAGGATGCGGGCGTTTATAAGCGCACAGAGGCGGGGCGTGAGGCATTTGGAAAATTTATCGAGACATTAAACAGGTAACAAAATTGTTGCCGGAACCGTTACATTTTCCTTAAAATTTTCATAAATGTAGGGACTTCGTCTCGCCAAGCGCGGGAAAGTGTGTTATATTGGTATTTGTTTCATAACTGCTAAGATTCTTCGCAGTTACAAGCAAAAATCCATTCCGGATCGGTTTTGCCGATGGGATTTTTGCTTTCCAGCCCATACTTTTTTACGGTCAGCGCAGCAAGTGTGCAGATCTATTGTGCAGCTGCTGGGCTTTAAATGATGGAAAAAGGAGACTGCCATGTTAAATGAGGAGAAGATCCGGCTGATGACGGGTATCGCCATGTTTGAAAAGAAAATGATGAAGGAATCCATCCCGGCAAACCGGTATTTCAAGAGCGACTACGTTGGAAGCCATCTGATCCGGTCTTTTATCGCGTACTCGCTGACCGTGTGCCTGTGCCTGGTGCTGTGGGTCCTTTACCGGTTCGATGATCTGCTCAACGTCATGGCGGTGGATGACCTGATCTCTCTCGGGGTGCGCCTTGTATTCTACTATGCTGCGGGACTTCTCGCATATCTTGTTGTGACCTGGAAGATCTATTCGAGACGTTATGACGAAGCAGCCGGAAGACTGAAGATCTATCAGGCAAAGCTGCGGCGCCTTGATAAAAAATATGACCAGTAGCCTGCAAAGGAAAACGGGGAGGAAAAGAGTAAGTGATCGGACTTTTAGTATTCAAGGAAAAACTGAAACAATTTTATGGAAAGTATAATATTTACATCGTACCGGTCGTAAAATTCCTGGTGGGATTCCTTACGTTCTGGCTGATTAACGCGAATGTAGGTTTTATGTCGAAACTTAAGAATCCGCTGATCCCGGTGGTGATGGGACTGGTTGCCTCCTTTATTCCATATGGAGTGACAGCGTTTCTGGCCGGTGTTTTTATCCTGATCCATGTTGCCCAGGTGTCTCTGGAGATCGCTCTGGTCATCTTTGTGTTCGTGCTGGCGGTGACCGTCCTTTACTACGGATTCCGGCCGGGTGACGGATATCTGCTTCTCCTGACACCGTTACTGTTCTTCCTGCGGATTCCGTATGTGGTGCCGCTTGTGGTAGGACTTTCTGGAAGCCTTGTGTCCATCGTTCCTGTGTGCAGCGGTGTCTGCATCTACTATATTCTGATGTATTTAAAGCAAAATGCGGGAACACTGACGGGAAGTTCGATGGCGGAGATGGCAGACCGGTTTATCCAGATCGTAAAGAATGTATTTGGAAATGAGCTGATGTGGGTCATGGTGGCTGCATTTGCCGCTGCGATCCTTGTGGTCTTCATCCTTAAAAATCTTTCAGTAGACTACTCCTGGTCCATCGCCATCGTTGCGGGAGTGATCACACAGCTTGCAGTGATCTTTATCGGTGATTTCAATTTCAACCTTCCGGTATCCGCAGGTTCCATGATCTTTGGAATCGTCGCATCGGTGGTGATCGCCCTGATCTACCAGTTCTTTGTGTTCGCGGTGGATTATACGAGAACAGAGTATCTGCAGTATGAAGACGATGACTACTATTACTATGTGAAAGCTGTCCCGAAGCTCACGGTGTCTGCACCGGATGTGAAGGTACAGCGGATTTATTCGAGAAAAAATGTGAGACATGAGAAGAACGAAACTCGTGAATAATTGTACGGAGGTAACAAAATGACAGAATTTCTTGGGAATATGTATTCCTGGTTTACATTTATTCCGAAGATCACATTGTCGAATCTTTTTGAAATTCTGATCCTCACAGTTCTGATCTATGAAGTCCTTTTATGGGTGAAGTCGACGAGAGCGGGAGTGCTTCTCCGCGGTGGTATGATCATTGTTGGTTTTTACCTGCTGGCGGCGATGCTCCATTTAAATACGATCACCTGGATCATCAACCATATGGGCCAGCTCGTATTGACAGCCCTCATCATTATCTTCCAGCCGGAGCTTCGAAAAGCGCTGGAGCAGCTCGGAAGCAAAAATATCATCACAGACCTTTTTATTTCTGAGAATTCCAGACAGCAGGAAGGATATACAGAGAAGACCGTAAATGAGATTACCCGTGCGGCCTTTGAAATGGGAAAAGTAAAGACAGGAGCCCTGATCGTCATCGAGCGCGACACTCCGCTTCCAGAGATCGAACGCACGGGAATCCCGGTGGACGGAATCGTCACGAGCCAGCTTCTGATCAATATTTTTGAACACAATACGCCTCTTCACGACGGCGCGATCATTATCCGTGGAAACCGCGTGACCTCTGCGACCTGTTATCTGCCGCTTTCTGATAACCTGAGCATCAGCAAAGACCTGGGAACAAGACACCGTGCGGCTCTTGGAATCAGTGAGAGCACGGACAGCCTGACCGTTGTAGTCTCCGAGGAGACTGGACGGGTATCCCTGGCGGAGGGCGGAAGTCTCAGAAGGATCAACAGTCCGGAAGAGTTAAAGCTTGCGATCGCTGCAAAGCCGGAGGAGGAGACGGTATCCGGCCCGTTCAAACTCTTGAAGGGATGGCATAAAAATGAAAGAAAAGCAGAATAGACGATGGGGACTTTTGCTGATTTCCTTCCTGTGTGCCTTTTTAGTCTGGCTGGGGGTCGTCAATGTGGCGGATCCGGTCATGACGGATACTGTGGAGGTGCCGGTAGAGATCATTAACAGCGACGTCCTCACGAAGAACAACCTGACATATGCGGTTGTCGGAAAATCGACAACCACAGTTCAGTATGAGGTAAAGACGACAAATGCGTATCGGATCCGTTCCTCAGATTTCCGGGCGTACGCGGATATGACAGACATGTGGTCCGTGACAGGCGCGATCCCGATCAAGGTCGAGGTCCTAAACCACTCCGAATACCTGGTCTCCATGCCGGTGAGCCGGACGGGAACGATCAAGATCGAGACGGAACCGCTTCAGAGGAAGACATTTACCATCGGCGTCATGACGACGGGAATGCTTGAGGACGGCTACCAGACTGGCAAGGTGACACTGTCACCGGAGACACTTACGGTTGAAGGTCCGGAATCCCTGATCGGACAGATTAGCAGCGTCGGAATCGAGATCAACTTAGACGGAAAGAACGCGGATTGGAGCGATTCGGAGGAACCGAAGTTCTATGACGCGAACAAAAACAGCATTACGATCAGCGATCGTCTGATCAGTAACTGCAAGAGTGTCGATTATACCATGGAGATCCTGAAAGTGAAGAATCTGAGCCTGGATTTCGATGTCACCGGTGAGGTGGCGGGCGGTTATCGCTACACAGGTGTGGAGTGCGGACTTAAGAGTGTCCCGGTGGTCGGATTAAAGAGCGCTCTGGCATCCTTAAATACGATCACGATCCCGAAGGAAGAGCTTGATGTTTCCGGCGCGAGGGCAAATATCGTGAAGACTATTGATCTGAATGATTATCTGCCGGAGGGAGTTTCCCTGGCTGGGAAGGACAGTTCCGAGATCACGGTGACACTTACGGTGGAGCAGTTGAAGGAACGGGAATATACGGTCCGCATCAGCGCTGCCAGTTATGTTGGGGCGGACAGCTCCTACAGCTATCGGGCAGACCCGGGAACGGTCACAGTCCGGATCCGTGCGCTTCAGGAAGAACTTGACAGCCTGCAGCTTACGGCTGAGGACCTGAGTCTGAATGTCTCTGGAATGGGAGAGGGAAGCCACCAGGTTCAGCCGACGCTTAACAGGGAGCTTGATTCTGCCTATGATTTGCTGGGAATTTCCAGCTGTACGGTAACTGTCGCAAAGGAACAGGAGTCTGCGACGGAGACAGAGCCTGAGACAACTGAGAAAGAGACAACAAAAGCGTCGGAAACTGCCGCTGAGAGCAGCAGCGAGGCGGAGACAGAGGGGGAGACCGCTGCGTCTGCGACAAGACACGCGGTGATCGTCCCGCCGGAGACGACGGAAGCACGTCAGGCGACAGGTCTTCAGACCATATTTCGAAATTAGGAGTTAAAAATACTTATGGTAAAGCAAAAAGTTACGATCGAAAACCCAACCGGTCTTCATCTGAGACCGGCAGGGCTTCTGTGCAAGGAGGCACTGCGGTTTCAGAGTTCGATCAAATTTGAATATGGAAACACAACAGCTAATGCAAAAAGTGTACTGAGCGTGCTGGGGGCATGTGTAAAGTGCGGAGATGAGATCGAATTGATCTGTGAGGGAGCGGACGAAAAGGAAGCTCTGGAAACGATCACGGAACTGATCAATGGCGGTCTCGGAGAGTAGGCTGATATGCTGGTTTATGTGATTTGTTACGGCGCTGCCATGCTTTTTGCATTCAGCGCCCATTTTACCTTATCAGGAATGTCACTGATGTTTGCAGCACTATATCTTTATCTGTGGGAATATGGGAAAAGCGGCAATCCGCTTCATCTCCGCGGACTGTTTTCCTTGTTTTATGTGGGAGGAGAAGGAATCTCCTGCCTGAAGCTGTCAAACCTTCAGAAGGACTGGAGTTTAGAGACCTGGGCGTGCTTTTTTGTAGCTTTTGCGGCATTCTGGAATGTGTACGCACTGGCAGAAAAGAAATTTGGATATGAGAAGGAAAAAAAGACAATAGATGGATTTTCCCTGAAGTTTACGGGGGAGACCCCGGAGAGATACGGGACAAGAATTTTCATTGCACTTACCGGGCTGACAATCCTGTCCCTGACTGCCTTTCTGTTTGAGGCATTCCGGTTGGGATATGTGCCGTTTCTCCTTCGGGGAGTGCCGCATGCCTACTCATATTTCCATATTTCCGGGGTCCATTATGTGACGGTGTCATGTGTACTGGTCCCGTCCATGGAAGTGCTGTTATGGTTCTATGACAGGGAGATGGGGAAGGCGAAAAGAATCGTTTCCCTCATTATGACAGGGATCGCGCTCCTGATCCCGGTGCTTTGTGTATCGAGATTTCAGCTGATCTTTGCGGTGATTCTCGCAGTGCTGACATTTATGATCGTCAGCGGATACAGGAAAATCAGGTATCTTTTCATGGCAGCGGCGGGACTTGTTCCACTCTATGTGATCTTAACGATTGCCAGAAGCCATGATGTGACGTATCTGAATGGAATCTTTGAGATGAAGAATGCGGCTACGCCGATCTTTATCACGCAGCCTTACATGTATATTGCAAACAATTACGACAATTTTGACTGTCTGGTACGGGAGCTTCCGGCCCATTCTATGGGACTAAAGGGAATGTTTCCGCTCTGGGCATTATCGGGGCTTAAGTTTATAAAGCCTGCATTAGTGGACTGGCCGATCTACGTGAATAAGGAGGAGCTGACTACGGTTACACTCTTCTATGACGCGTATTATGATTTTGGAATTGCCGGTGTATTTCTGTTTTCATCAGTATTGGGAGCGGCTGCCGCATGGCTTTCTGCAAGGACATACCCGGGAAGAAATCCGGCGTGGTACCTATTCTATTCTCAGGGAGCGCTCTATTTTATGCTCTCGTTTTTTACAACCTGGTATTCCAATCCTACGACCTGGTTTTACTTTGTGGTGACCGGTGCCTTTGGAATTTTTTTAGAGATTAAACACAACAGACGGAGGAGACAGCTATGATATCAGAAAAAATGAAACCATTTATGGCTAATAATTCCGCGATCCGCGCAATGTTCGAGGAAGGGAAAAGAATGGCTGCTGTTTACGGCAGGGAGAATGTATATGACTTCAGCCTTGGAAACCCGAATGTTCCGGTTCCGCAGGTGACAGAGGCGATCCTCGACGTGGTGAAGAATGAGGATTTCATGACACTCCATGGATATATGAGCAATGCAGGCTATGAAGATGTCCGTCAGACTATCGCAGAGTCCTTAAATAAACGGTTCGGAACGAATTTTTCCTTTAAGAACCTGATCATGACAGTGGGTGCGGCGAGCGGATTAAATATCATTTTAAAGAGCATTTTAAATCCGGGCGATGAGGTTATCGTGTTTGCACCGTATTTTGTGGAATATAATGCGTATGTGAGAAACTATGACGGAAATGTTGTGGTCATTTCTCCGGATACTGAGACGTTTATGCCGAAGCTTGATGAGTTTGAGGCGAAGATCACTGCTAAGACGAAGGCTGTTATCATCAACAACCCGAACAACCCGACGGGTGTTGTGTATGATGAGGCGACGATCAAGGCTATGGCTGCGATCCTGGAGAAGAAGGAAAAGGAGTTTGGCACATCGATCGTGCTGATCTCTGATGAGCCGTACCGTGAGCTGGCTTACGGCGGGGTTGAGGTTCCGTTTGTGACGAAGTATTATCACAATGCAGTTGTGGGATATTCTTACAGTAAGTCCCTCTCTGTTCCGGGTGAGCGTATCGGCTATGTCGTGATTCCGGATGAGGTGGATGATTCTGCGGCCCTGATCGGAGCGGCTACGATCGCGAACAGGGTGATCGGATGTGTGAATGCGCCGTCACTGATTCAGAAGGTGATCAAGTATTGCATTGAGCATGAGGTTACAGTGGATCTGGAGACTTATGAGAAAAACAGGAATCTGATCTATGGTGCGCTGACGGAGTATGGATTTACCTGCGCGAAGCCGGACGGAGCGTTTTACTTGTTTGTGAAGTCTCCGGTGGAGAACGAGAAGGAATTTTGCGAGGTGGCGAAGAAACATCATGTGCTGGTGGTTCCGGGCAGTTCGTTTGCTTGTCCGGGGTACGTGAGACTGGCTTACTGTGTGTCCTATGAGCAGATCGAGAGGTCGCTGCCGGCATTTAAGGAGATTGCAGAGGAGTACGGGCTTTGTAAGTAGTGATGGCGGGAAAACCGGTGAAAGGAGTACAGATCATTAGCCGGACTTTGTTTGAAAGCATATAAAGCCGTATGAGATCATGTGGAGTACTGAAAAAGGGGGATCGACTGAGTAAAATACTGCGGATGGAATGCAGCAGGATTTTTACAGGATTAGGAGGTCCATGGAATGAATTTCAGAAAGTATGCAGGGATTATTTTAAATATTCTGGTTCCTTTGCTCACAGTTTATCTGGTCTGTGTCTGGGGACTGAGGCTGGTGGTGTTTTTTCTTCCGTTTGTGATCGGATGGATCGTGGCAGCGATCGCGAATCCGGTGGTGCGTTTTTTTGAAAAGCGGCTGAAGATCGTCCGCAGGCACGGCTCGATGGTTCTGATCGCAGGTGTGCTGGCACTGGTGATCTTTGGCATCTATGCGCTGTTTTCCTGGGTGTTCCGGGAAATGACGGAGTTTGGGCAGGCACTGCCCGGAATTTATGCGTCGATCCGGGAGGAAGTCGATCTGGCCTGCGAGCGGATCGGGGGACTTTTGAAGTATCTTCCTGCAGACACGGAGATGACGATCGTCTCCGAGCTGGAGAATGTGGGTGGATATATCGGTGATTTTGTTCAGAAGATCGCAGCTTCCGCAGGCAGCCGCGTAGTGCGGACGCTGCCGGAGGTCTTTGTGAATACGATTATTGTATTTCTTTCTTCATACCTGTTTCTGGCAGATCATGATAAGCTTGTGGAGACGGTACGGAAGGTTATGCCGGAGCCTGTGATCAAGTATGGACGGATGATGAAGAACGATATCCGGACGTTGATCGGCGGGTATTTTCTGGCGCAGTTTAAGATCATGTTCGTGGTCGCAGTGGTGTTGGTAATCGGAATGTTATTCCTCAGGGTTCCATATGGAATTTTTCTTGGAATCGCGATCGCGATTCTGGATTTTCTGCCGATGTTCGGCACAGGAACGGCATTGATTCCCTGGGCAGTGGTGAGACTCTTTACCGGGGAGTACGGTTATGCGCTCAGCCTTGTCATTCTCTATGTTTTAACACAGGGCATCCGTCAGGTGATCCAGCCGAAGATCGTCGGTGACAGCATGGGACTTCCGCCGCTTGCAACACTATTCTTCCTCTATCTTGGTTTCAAGTTCCGCGGTATTGCAGGAATGATCATCGCTGTACCGGTCGGCATCCTGTTTATCCGGTTTTACGGATATGGGGCATTTGACGGCCTGATCAGGAATGTGAAGCTTCTTGCAGAGGAGATCAGGAAGCTGATGGAAGGATAGAAAATAAGAAAAAGAGACAGGCATTTGGAAGCTTATCTAAATTTCCGGATGCCTGTTTTGGTATAAGAAAACAAAATTTATTCAGCAGATGAGCCATCGGCGGGGACAATAACGATATTGACGTCCGGGATATTACAGGATGCCGTGATGCTGGCATTGGATATCCGGAGGAAGATCTTCTGAAAAACTTTGCTGGTTTTAAACTCTGCATTTAAAGGTCGAAAATAAGTGTAGGAATGTATCAGGTGTGCATCCGCTGCATAAAATAGAACGATATTCAATTGAGCGAGGAAATTATGGCACAGGGATATTTGCAGGTGGATGTTGTGTCGGACGCGAACAGTTTTCCGGTACAGGATGCGGATATTGTGATTGCAAGGACGGAGGAACCAGATGAAATTATTGAGGAGACGAGAACGAACAGTTCCGGACAGACGGAGAATCTTCCATTAAATGCACCACCAGTAGAGCTTTCATTGTCACCGGAGGAGACGGAGCGTCCATATGCAGAATACACGATCCGAATCACGGCACCGGGATTTGAGCCATTTGTCGTTTCAGGAACGGAGGTTCTGGCGGACGTGACGGCGATCCAGGGGATTCGTTTGCGGCCTCTTTCGAATGCCTCGGCCGAAGAGCAGATAGAGACCGTGACGATTCCGGATCACACACTTTATGGTGATTACCTTCCAAAAATCGCGGAGAGCGAGATCAAGCCGGTTATAGAGACAGGAGAGATCGTTCTATCCAGAGTGGTCGTCCCACAGACGGTCGTGGTACATGACGGAGTTCCAACGAACACGTCCGCAGCCAACTATTATGTTCCGTATCGGGATTATATCAAAAACGTAGCCTCCAGTGAGATATACGCGACCTGGCCCCGCTCCGCGATCGTCGCGAATGTGCTGGCAATCATGTCCTTCACGTTAAATCGTGTCTATACGGAATGGTACCGCAATCAGGGATATGATTTTACGATCACATCATCAACCGCGTATGATCATAAATGGATTTATGGGCGGAATATTTTTGAGTCCATCTCTGTCGTGGTGGATGATATTTTTGATAATTATCTTTCGCGCCCGGGAGTGAAACAGCCGATCCTGACACAATACTGCGACGGGCGGAAGGTTCGGTGTCCGGGGTGGATGACGCAATGGGGCAGCTGTGAGCTCGGAGAAGCGGGGTACAGTCCCATCGAGATCCTGCGGAATTTTTATGGAGATGATATGTATATCAATACGGCAGAACAGATCTCCGGCATCCCGGCATCGTGGCCGGGATATGATCTGAAGATTGGTGCCACCGGTGATAAGGTGCGGCAGCTGCAGGAGCAGTTAGATGCAATCTCCAGCGTGTATACCGCAATTCCGGATATTTCCCCTGATGGGATCTATGGTCCGGCTACCGCGGAAGCTGTTCGGAAATTCCAGTCGATTTTTGGACTTCCCCAGACCGGAGTGGTAGATTTTGCTACATGGTATAAGATTTCCCACATATATGTGGGGATTACAAGGATTGCGGAATTATCGTAAATGAAATATGGATAGAAAGTGATATGTTGCCGGACATGGTGACAGGAGATACCTGCCGATCCTGTCACCATGAATTCAGGAGCAGGCTATCGCAGGACGGAGAAGTGAGGATTAACTGATACTATGAATAAAATGCAGTCAGAAGTCAAGAGACGGATATAGATATGTTGAAACGGTTGTCGGAAAAAAGAGAACGATTTCCTCGGATTTACCAGAAAAATCCTTGTAGAATCCACAGAAATGTGCTATGATATGAGTGTCAGAAAAATACATGCGCAGATATGGTTCATCGGTAGAACGCTAGCTTCCCAAGCTGGAAAGGCGGGTTCGATTCCCGTTATCTGCTTCCATCGGGGGATCCTTAGAAATTAAGGATTCCCTTATTTTATGCGGTTTTGCGGGATTTCCGGAATAAGCTTATCCTTTCGAATAAGAGGGTAAAAGTGCATATTTCCGGGGAAAGTATCACACGAAATATCACACAGGAAAACTGATTTCGTGGAATCCTACTGATAGCGATATAGTGAGGCGATGATAATGAAGGAAATGGAAAGAAAATTTGAACTGACCTTTTTAAAAATGTAGTTATGCTGTCGGAGTAATCATATAATAATCTGATGGAAAATGTTTATATTATAGGCAGCAAGAATCGTTATGATTGGCCGATGGAATCCAAGACGCAGTTAGAACGGGGAAAACGTGTACTGCACGATTTTATATAGGATGAAATTGCTGTGCAAAGTAATCAGTGAAACTGCCGGATTCTTCGAAAAAAAGAAGATCCGGCAATTTCGCTGTTTACAGACCGATTTTATTTAATGATGTCATGGAGAACAATAGAAAATTGCCTATCGTGCACTGATAAAACTTCCGCATGACGCTCCTGAAATCATGGAAACATTCCCGGATGTCAGGCAGTTCCCGCCAGTGCAGGAATTTAAACCGCAGTTTATTCCGGAAGAGCAGCTGCCTCCGTTGAAGCCGTTTGTGCAGCTGGTGCCGCAATTATTTCCACTCCCCCAACTTGGATATCCCTTCCCAGATAACGTATAAAGACCAATAGCATTTCCATTGGAAATCACGCATCCGCCCTGCGTCCGGACCATAGAAATGGCGTTGGTGTCAGTTGTGTATCCACAGTTGTTTCCCGGACGGAAGCCGGTCTGGCAAGAGCGGGACGCAGCGAAGGACGCGAAAGGCATTGCGAGTGTCATCATGGCGGAAACTGCGAGAGCAGTCATCATCTGTTTTTTCATGGTAAAACCTCCTGTTATGTAAAAATGTTACAAAAATATTACAAGGAGAATTCTACCACAAAATTCCGCGCATAGAACTGGGAATGAATGGCAATATATTTTGCGATAAGAGCTGTATGATGAGAGGCAAGGCGCTTATTTCGCAGCAAGTGCCTTCCGGTCTTTTTTGATCAGCTTCCTCATCGCCTCCACCGCTGTAACAACAGCGGCTTCCGTATCATAGACCTGCGGATCCTCTAACCCAAGTTCCCGTCTTGTCTGGTTCGCGATCACGAGCATCACGGAACCGGTGCGGACTCTGCGGACGCAGCCGACGATGAAGAGGGCAGCGGACTCCATCTCGGAGGCGAGGGCACCACAGGCGATCCAGGCCTTCCATTTGGAATTCAGTTCATCTGCCACTGGCATGGAATCCGGGGAGTGCTGGCCGTAGAAGTTGTCTTTGCACTGGACGACACCGAGGTGATGGCGGTAGCCGAGTTCCTCAGAAGCTTCCTTTAACGCAGCAGTGACATCGAAATCAGGAACCGCCGGATACTCGATGGGTGCATATTCCTTTGTGGTCCCCTCAAAGCGGATCGCGCCGGTGGCGATCACGAGATCTCCGCCGAGCACTTCCTTCTGCATGCCGCCGGAGGTGCCCACACGGATGAAGGTGTCCGCACCGCAGTGGATAAGCTCTTCGACCGCAATGGAGGCGGACGGTCCGCCGATCCCGGTGGAGACAACGCTGACTTTTTCTCCGTCGAGATAGCCGGTGTAGGTGGTGTATTCCCGGTTTTGGGCGATCTTTACCGGATTGTCGAAATGCTTTGCAATCTTTTCACAGCGTCCGGGATCGCCCGGCAGGATCACGTAGCGTCCCACATCCCCGGTGCCGACGCCGATGTGATATTCTTTTCCTTTTGTATAGACAAGTTTACTCATAAGCTGCCTCCTCGCATAAGAAGTTTATAAGCAGGAAAAAGCATTTACAGCCGATTTTCGGAATAAGAAAGGTACCTTCCGTCTGTATCAGGGCTGTTTTCAAATCTTTCCTTTTTTAATATTCATTTTACCATTTTTCCGCAATAGAGACAACTCTTTATAACATCTGAACAGATACTTCCAACAAAAAATAAATACACTATCAGAAGTCAGAAAAGTACGAGATACCGGTCGATGATATTTATCTGGAAGAAAGACATCACAAAAAATACAGAATATATTTTTGCTTCGCAGCAAGAAATATACCCATCAGTCGAGTTAACATAATTCAAAATTTCACTCCCGGACAACACTGGTTAGTCCGTCATAACTTTCACAAACAATTTCTTGAAAAATTTCAAAAAACCAGTTGAAAAATCTCTCACCGCATGATAGAATAGTGAAAATTTGGGCTGAAATAAATTTTCAATCCCAGATAGGAAACGAACACGAACACAGAAGAAAGGGTGGCGTCATGAAAGCATATTTAATACTGGAAGACGGAACCGTGTTTGAAGGAACAAGCATCGGCTCTACCAGGGAAGTAATCAGTGAAATTGTTTTTAACACATCCATGACCGGTTATTTGGAAGTCCTTACCGATCCGTCCTATGCAGGACAGGCAGTGGTAATGACTTATCCGTTAATTGGTAATTACGGTATTTGTAAAGAAGATATGGAATCCGGAAGAGCATGGCCGGATGGTTATATTGTCAGAGAATTATCTAGGATCCCCAGTAATTTCAGAAGTGGGGACACGATTCAGCATTTCTTAGAAGAACAGGATATTCCAGGTATCAGTGGTATCGATACAAGAGCCCTCACAAAGATTTTAAGAGAAAAAGGAACCATGAACGGCATGATCACAACGAACGGATCTTTTGATCTGGAAGAAGTGAAAGAGCGGATCAGTGCTTATAAGGTAACAGGCGTTGTATTAAAGACAACCACAAAAGAGAAATACGTTCTCCCGGGGGAAGGAAAGAAAGTTGCACTCATGGACTTTGGCGCAAAGAAGAATATCGCCAGAGAGTTAAATAAGAGAGGCTGCGAAGTGACCGTATATCCGGCAGATACTCCGGCTGAGGAAGTCTTAAAGACAAACCCGGATGGGATCATGCTTTCCAACGGCCCTGGAGATCCGGCAGAAAACACGGAGATCATCAAAGAAGTCAGAAAGTTTTATGAATCCGATGTTCCTGTTTTTGCCATCTGTCTCGGACATCAGCTCATGGCTCTTGCCACAGGCGCAAATACATATAAGCTGAAATATGGCCACCGCGGCGGAAATCACCCGGTAAAAGACCTTGAGACGGCCCGCGTCTACATTTCCTCCCAGAACCACGGATACGCGGTAGACGAACACAGCATGAATCCGGAGGTTGCCGTTCCGGCGTTCGTGAACGTGAACGATAAGACGAACGAGGGATTAAAGTACGTGGGCAAGAATATCTTCACCGTCCAGTACCACCCGGAAGCATGCCCGGGACCGCAGGATTCCGGATATCTGTTTGACCGCTTTTTACGCATGATGGAGGAGGAAAGATAATGCCTAAGAATCCAGAGATCAAGAAAGTACTTGTAATCGGTTCCGGTCCGATCGTTATCGGCCAGGCCGCAGAATTTGACTATGCGGGAACGCAGGCCTGCCGCTCCTTAAAGGAAGAGGGCATTGAAGTCGTTCTCTTAAACTCCAACCCGGCAACAATCATGACGGATAAGGATATCGCGGACCGGGTATATATTGAGCCGCTGACGACTGAGGTTGTTGAGCAGTTAATTAAGAAAGAAAAACCGGACAGTGTCCTCCCGACCCTTGGAGGTCAGGCCGGCTTAAACCTTGCGATGGAACTGGAGGAGGCCGGTATCTTAAAGGCAAACAACGTGCGCCTTATCGGTACAACAGCCCTCACGATCAAAAAAGCCGAAGACCGTGAAATGTTCAAGGAGACAATGGAAAAGATCGGCGAACCGGTGGCTCCGTCTGAGATCGTTGAGGATGTGAACACAGGTCTTGCTGTTGCAAAAGAGATCGGTTATCCGGTCGTTCTCCGTCCGGCTTATACCCTTGGCGGCTCCGGCGGCGGTATTGCCTATAATGAGGAGCAGTGCGCAGAGATCCTGGAGAACGGACTCCGTTTATCCCGTGTGGGCCAGGTCCTTGTAGAGCGCTGTATTGCGGGCTGGAAGGAGATCGAATATGAGGTTATGCGTGACGGTGCAGGCAATGTGATCACCGTCTGCAACATGGAGAATATCGACCCTGTGGGCGTACATACCGGTGACAGTATCGTTGTCGCTCCGTCCCAGACATTAGGAGATAAAGAGTACCAGATGCTCCGTACCTCCGCGTTAAAGATCATCACAGAGCTTGGTATCACCGGTGGCTGCAACGTACAGTACGCACTTCACCCGGAGAGCTTCGAGTACTGTGTAATTGAGGTGAACCCGCGTGTCAGCCGTTCCTCCGCCCTTGCGTCCAAGGCGACAGGATACCCGATCGCGAAGGTTGCTGCGAAGATCGCTCTCGGCTACACACTGGATGAGATCAAGAACGCTGTTACAAAGAAGACCTACGCAAGCTTCGAGCCGATGCTTGACTATGTGGTAGTCAAGATGCCGAGACTTCCCTTCGATAAATTCATCAATGCGAGTCACAAGTTAGGAACCCAGATGAAAGCGACCGGTGAGGTCATGAGTATCTGCACAAGCTTTGAGGGCGGCTTAATGAAAGCGATCCGCTCTCTGGAGCAGCATGTGGACTCCTTAATGTCTTACGACTATAGCGGACTCACAGATGAACAGTTAAAAGAGCAGCTTTGCAACGTGGATGACCGCCGGATCTGGGTCATTGCAGAGGCACTCCGCCGCGGTTTCGATTACGAGCTGATCCATGATATCACGAAGATCGATATCTGGTTCATCGATAAATTAATGATCCTCGTTGAGATGGAGAATGCCTTAAAGAAAGCCGGGAAGAACCTCGACGCGGATCTTTTAAAGGAAGCAAAGCGCATTGAATTCCCGGACAATGTGATCGCGAGACTCACAGGTCTCACGGAAAACGAGATCAAGGAGATGCGTCATGCAAACGGCATCCGTGCTGCCTTCAAGATGGTAGATACCTGCGCGGCTGAGTTTGCGGCTGAAACCCCGTACTATTATTCCTGCTTCGGCAGCGAGAATGAGGCAGAGGGCGAGACTGAGAAGAAGAAGGTTCTTGTTCTTGGCTCCGGACCGATCCGTATCGGTCAGGGTATCGAGTTCGATTTCTGTTCTGTTCACAGCACCTGGGCCTTCGAGAAAGAGGGCTTTGAGACCGTCATCATCAACAATAACCCGGAGACCGTCAGCACAGACTTCGACATCGCGAATAAGCTGTATTTCGAACCGCTGACTCCAGAGGATGTGGAGAGCATCGTTGATATCGAGAAACCGGACGGAGCAGTTGTCCAGTTCGGTGGGCAGACAGCCATCAAGCTCACAGAGGCTCTGATGAAGATGGGAGTCCCGATCCTGGGAACCGCTGCCGAGGATGTCGATGCCGCTGAGGACAGAGAACTCTTCGATGAGATCCTTGAGCAGTGCCAGATTCCGAGAGCAAAGGGACAGACTGTATTTACAGCGGAAGAAGCGAAAAAGGCAGCAAATGAGTTAGGCTATCCGGTACTCGTTCGTCCGTCCTACGTTCTTGGCGGACAGGGCATGCAGATCGCGATCTGCGATGAGGATATCGACGAGTTTATCGGCATCATCAACCGGATCACTCAGGAGCATCCGATCTTAGTTGATAAGTATATCATGGGTAAGGAGATCGAGGTCGATGCGATCTGCGACGGTACCGATATTCTGATCCCGGGTATCATGGAGCATATCGAGCGTACCGGTATCCATTCCGGCGACAGTATCTCCGTATATCCGGCGAAGAGCATCACCGAGGACAACAAGAAGACGATCGTGGAATACACAGAGAAGCTCGCAAGGGCGCTCCATGTCAAGGGAATGATCAACATCCAGTTTATTGTAAATGATGAAGGTGTATTTATCATCGAGGTCAACCCGCGTTCCTCCAGAACCGTCCCATATATCAGCAAGGTAACCGGAATCCCGATCGTACCGCTGGCAACCCAGATCATCTGTGGTCACACGATCCGGGAACTCGGCTACACACCGGGACTCCAGAAAGAGGCAGATTACTACGCAGTGAAGATGCCGGTATTCTCCTTCGAGAAGATCCGCGGGGCTGATATCAGCCTTGGACCGGAGATGAAATCCACAGGTGAATGCCTCGGTATTGCAAAGACCTTCAACGAGGCTCTTTACAAGGCTTTCCAGGGTGCAGGTATCAAGCTTCCGAAGTATAAGAACATGGTCATGACTGTCCGTGATTCCGATAAGGAAGAGATGCTCGACATTGCTGCGAGATTCAAGGCACAGGGTTACCGTATCTTCTGTACCGCAGGAACCGCAAAGTATTTCAATGAGCACGGCGTAAAGGTCATTCCGGTAAGAAAGATCGAGCAGGAGTCTCCGAACCTTCTTGACCTGATCCTTGGACATGAGATCGACCTTGTCATCGATATCCCAGCACAGGGCGCAGAGAGAAGCCATGACGGCTTTATCATCCGCCGGAATGCGATCGAGACAGGCGTTACCGTTCTCACTGCGGTCGATACTGCGAGAGCGCTTGTGACAAGTATGGAAAATCGTGCAAAAGAACTTACACTGATCAATATTGCTGAAATCTGATATTGGTAAAAAATAGAAGAGCAGCCCGTTTCACGCTGGAGTGAGATGGGCTGCTTTTTACGTTGCCCCAGCAGCGTATGCCGGAAATGTATGCCGGAAATTTGAAAGAGGTGACGCGCTATGCAAAAAAAGAAACATTAACGCTTTATCAAGATGAATATATGCATTGATAATGTATAAAATATTGAAAAAACTGCATGAAACAATATAATTATGCACTGAATATTGTATAAAATGCATAATCTGTAAAAAAAACATAAAAAAGTGCTTTACAAAAGAATAATTATACATTATAATGCGTATCAACATCACACATGTGAGACATAGAAAAAGATAGAAACAAAGAGGAGAGGATCGATTATGAAGAAGAACATCGTTTTAGCTATGACAACAGCAGCGGTCATTGCTGCTCTTACAGGATGCGGAAGCTCCAAGACCACTGAGACAACGGCAGCAGCAACAACGGCAGCTGAGACAACAACAGCCGACGCGACAACAGCGGCTGAATCAAAGGAAGCGGATAAGACAGAGGCAGCAGCCGCAGCGGAAGGTTCCTTAAAGGCACTTGAGAATGTAGATCCGAATGGCCATCTCGGAAAAGTTCTTGCGGCAGGAAAGATCACAATGGGAACATCCCCTGATTTCGCTCCGTGGGAATTCAAGGATGTCAGCAGTGGAACAACCGAGTATGTCGGTGCCGATGTGGAGCTTGCAAAATACATCGCTGAGAAGCTTGGCGTAGAACTTGAGATCAAGCCGATGGAGTTCTCAGCAATCCAGCAGGCAGTTACTTCCGGAAACATTGATATGGGTATCTCCGGCTTCGCTTACACAGATGAGCGTGCAGAGGCTATGGGACTTTCCGAGCGTTATAATGTAAACACGAAGAAAGGTCAGGGCCTTTTAGTTAAGAAGGAACTTGCTTCCCAGTACAATACAGCAGAATCCTTCGCAGGCAAGAAGGTTGCTACCCAGAACGCAACCTTACAGAACAAGCTTGCTACAGAGCAGCTTCCGTCTGACGTTCAGATCCAGTTAGTGACAAATATAACAGACGGTGTTATGATGTTAACAACAGGCAAGGTTGACGCACTCGCTGTATCCGGTGATAACGGTGAATCCCTTGCAAAGACATATGATGATATCGCAATGGCAGATTTCATGTTTGACTATTCAAGTGAAGGTAACGTTATCGCGGTCAAGAAAGGCGATGATGATCTCTTAAATGCGATCAACGAAGTGATCGTTGAAGTTAACGAGAAAGGTCTCTATGAGCAGTGGAGAGAAGAGGCGGTTGCCCTTGCTGAGAAGCTCGGTATCGAGACGAACTAATTTCGGAGCAGATCGTTTCGTTCCGTGATGGAAGATCTGCGAAGGCCGGAATTGGTTTTCACTTCAGGTTACAGAAAATACAGAGCTCGGTCTTTCCGGTGAAGATGCCGGAAAGACCTTTGTCTGTTTTCAAGTTTATCTACGAAAGGAGTTTTCCAGATGGAGTTTCTTAACGTCATGTTAAAAGTCTGGATGAAGTACTGGAGCTTATTCTTACAGGGTCTTGGAATGACACTGTTTATGGGTCTCCTCACTGTCCTCATCAGTACCGTTTTCGGTTCTCTGATGGCACTGATGCGCCGCAGCAACGTGGGCATCGGAAAATTTAAGCCGCTCCGGCTGATCGCTACCGTTTATGTCGAAATTATCCGCGGTACGCCGATCCTGCTGCAGTTATATTTCTTCTACTTTATGCTGCCGACCTGGCTTCCGTTCTTCAACTTGAGCGAGTTTACATGCGTTATGACTGCTTGCTGCGTAAACTCTACCGCTTATGTCTGTGAGATCGTCCGCGCAGGTATTCAGGCTGTCGATGTCGGACAGACAGAAGCTGCCCGTTCTCTGGGCTTAAACGCGCGTCAGACCATGATCCATATCGTTCTCCCGCAGGCAGTTAAGAATATTCTTCCGGCGCTCTGCAACGAGTTCGTAGCGATCGTCAAGGAGACATCTCTGGCGTCCACGTTCTTTATCGGAGAACTTATGACCCAGTTTAAGACCATCAACGGTCTTACATTCCGTGTACTTGAGCCGTTGACCATCGTTGGTATCATTTACTTCGGCGTGACATTTATCATGTCCAAGCTGATTGCTTTACTGGAGAGGAGGATGAACGCAAGTGAGCGCTAATGAAAAAGAACTGATCCGTGTAGAAGATCTGCACAAATCCTTCGGCAGTCTTCAGGTATTAAAAGGTGTTACCGAGCATGTCAACCATGGAGAGGTTGTCTCCGTCATCGGACCGTCCGGCGGCGGTAAAAGTACCTTCTTACGCTGCTTAAACCTTCTCGAGACACCGACATCCGGTAAGATCTATTTTGAGGGGACCGATATCACCGACAAGAATGTCGATATCAACCTTCACCGTCAGAAGATGGGAATGGTATTCCAGCACTTTAATGTATTCAATAATCTTACAGTTGGAAAAAACGTAACGCTTGCTCCTGTCCTTCTTGGAAAGAAAACCCAGAAGGAAGCCGACGAGATGATGCGGGAGCTTTTAAGCCGCGTTGGTCTTGCGGATAAGGAAAACCAGTTTCCGAAGAAGCTCTCCGGCGGACAGAAACAGCGTCTTGCGATCGTGCGCGCGCTGGCGATGGAACCGGATGTTATGCTTTTTGATGAGCCGACTTCCGCCCTTGATCCGGAGATGGTAGGAGAGGTCCTTCATGTTATCAAGGACCTTGTAAAGACAGGAATGACTACTGTGATCGTAACCCATGAGATGGGCTTTGCGAGGGAGGTTTCCGACCGCGTATTCTTTATGGATGGCGGCGTGATCGCGGAGAAAGGTACTCCGGATGAGGTCTTTAATCATCCGCAGAATCCGAGGACACAGGAATTTTTAAGCAAGGTATTATACTGATGAAAGAACAGCGGGAAAAGCTGTTTTAACAGGAACTATGAGAAGCACGCTTTGCGAGCTTCTCAAGTTATCGCGGCAGTCGCCAAGGTCTCATGCAAGCATGGACTTTGGCTCGTTGCTCGCGTAAGTCATATCCCGTTTAGGCAGACTTTTGGAGTCTTGCCTGGCGGGATTTTTGAAAGGAGAACATGACATGTCAGCATCCAAACAGACAGCATTCGATTATATCGACGAAAAATCCGGCGTGATCACCGACGTATCCGATAAGATCTGGGACTATGCGGAGCTTTCCCTGAGAGAGTACAAATCCGGTGAACTTTACGCAAAGGTATTAAAAGAAGAAGGATTTACTGTCGAACATCCCTTTGACAACATTGAGACTGCATTCCGCGCTTCCTACGGTTCCGGAAAGCCGGTGATCGGTATTCTGGCTGAGTATGATGCTCTGACAGGTCTTTCCCAGATCGCCGGATCTGAGACCAGAAAAGAGCTTGTCGCAGACGGAAACGGCCACGGCTGCGGCCACAACCTTTTAGGTGCGGGTTCCATGGCTGCGGCTTTTGCTATAAAAAAATATCTGGAAGAAAAAGGTGAGGGAAGCGGTAAAGTGATCCTTTACGGCTGCCCTGGTGAGGAAGGCGCCGCTACAAAAGCATTTATGGCAAGAGACGGCGTGTTCGCGGAGTGCGACGCGGCTCTTACCTGGCATCCGGGCAATGTGAATCAGGTCACTTCCGGTACCTGCAACACCTGTATCCAGACAGAGTATAAGTTTACCGGTGTTGCCTCCCATGCGGCGGGCGCACCGGACAAGGGACGTTCTGCCCTCGACGCGGTGGAGCTTATGAACATTGGCGTCCAGTTCTTAAGAGAGCATATGCCGGACAGCGCGAGGATCCATTACTCCATCACAGATGCCGGTGGAGATTCTCCGAACGTGGTACAGCCGAAGGCACAGGTCCTCTATATGGTCCGCTCCATCTGGGTAAAGGACGCGCTGGAGCTTCAGGAGAGAGTCGACCGTATTGCTCTTGCGGCATCCATGATGACAGATACAAAGATGGAGAAGAAGTTTATCGACGGCTGCTCCAATACCGTTCCGAACAAGGTCCTGGAGTCCCTTATGTGGGATAACTTCAATGATCTCGGTGTCTGCCATTACACGGAAGAAGAATTAAAGTACGCGAAAGTCCTCTACGATTCCGTTGAGATGAAGTCTGATAAGCTTCCGGGAGATGCGACGGAGGACAGCAGCGATATCTACGAATATGTTGATGAGAAGTCCAAACACGGCACAACACCGATGAATGAGTTCCTTGTCCCGTATCTCTACTATGAGAAACCGAGAATGGGATCCACGGATGTCGGTGATGTGAGCTGGTGCATTCCGACGGCGCAGATCAATACTTCCACATTCCCGGCACAGGCGCCGGGACATTCCTGGCAGAATGTCTCCTGTGGACGTACATCCATTGCCCACAAGAATATGCTGTTAGCGGGAAAGGTCATCGCGGCTACCGCGATCGATCTCATGGAGAAGCCGGATGTTTTACAGGCAGCGAAGGACGAGTTCAACAAGAAGATGAAACGTTATGGCGGCTATACCTGCCCGGTTCCGCAGGGCGCAGTTCCGGTCATCCCGGGTGAGAAGATGTAAGAGGCGACATGGCGGAGTCTCTGAAAGAAAAAGAATAGAATGACTGTAAGTCCGGCAGGACAGGGGAAGGCGGAGATACTCTGCAAAAGACCTGGCCTGCCGGGCTGTTTTATCTCAATGGGAGCTGAACGAAAAAATTTCAGAAATTTTACATATTTTTCAGTAAAAGGACAGGAATCGTGGTTCTAAAATGCCTTAAAATATGATATACTATAAAAGTATATTCTTAGGACGGAGAACAAATGTACGCCCGTGGGAATGACGGGCTGCGCCGGAAAAGGAGGCGGTCAGGTATGAATATCAGGGAAACGATGGAACAGTGGGAACGCCAGAATCTGAGTCCTTACGCGTCGTTAAGCAGTGAGACACTGGGGCGTGACCGGGAGGAACCGCTCTGCGATATCCGCCCTGCCTATCAGCGTGATCGTGACCGGATCCTGCACAGCAAGTCATTCCGGCGCCTGAAAGACAAGACCCAGGTTTTCCTCGCTCCGGAAGGGGACCACTACCGGACGAGACTGACCCATACGTTAGAGGTATCCCAGATCGCGAGAACGATCGCAAAGGCACTCCGGATGAATGAGTCCCTGACTGAGGCGATCGCCTTGGGGCATGATCTCGGCCACACACCTTTCGGACATGCGGGGGAATACATATTGAATGAGATCTGCGAGGACGGCTTCGCCCACTATAAGCAGAGCGTCCGGGTGGTGGAGATCCTGGAAAAAAAGGGACAGGGGTTGAACCTCACAAAGGAAGTCCGCGACGGAATGTTAAACCACAGAACGTCCGGAAATCCGGCGACCATGGAGGGAAAGATCGTGCGGTTCTCCGATAAAATCGCATACATCAATCATGATATCGACGACGCGATCCGCGGAAAGATCATTACCGAGCGGGATATTCCGAGAGAATACGCGGATGTACTTGGGGATACCGTAAAGGACCGCCTGAATATCATGATCCATGATATTATCAATAACAGTATGGACAGGCCATCGATCTTTATGTCCCCGGACGTAGAGCGGGCCATGCGGGGCTTGAGGGAATGGATGTTTGAACATGTGTATCGCAATCCTGCCGCAAAGGGCGAGGAGGGAAGAGCCCAGCAGCTGATCGTGACACTTTACGAATACTACCTGAAGCATGTGGACGAGCTGCCGGAAGAGTACCTGGCGATGATGGAGCTTCGCGGGGAGAAGAGAGAGCGGGTCGTCTGTGATTATATTGCCGGGATGAGCGATGGATATGCCATCGACCGGTTTGAAGAATTATTTGTACCGAAAGGCTGGAATGTCTGAGAGACGGATCCGGCGGATCTGCGAGGTTTCTGAGAGGAAAGTGCAGAGCGGTTTTGCGGAAAATACATATCGCGGGAGGGATGAAGCGTGTATTACCCGGAAGAAGTGATCGAGGAAGTACGAACAAGAAATGACATCGTGGACATCGTGTCCCAGTATGTGAATTTAAAGAAAAAGGGCGCAAACTATTTCGGATTGTGCCCGTTTCATAATGAGAAATCCCCGTCCTTTTCCGTTTCACCGGGAAAGCAGATGTATTACTGCTTCGGATGCGGAGCAGGCGGAAATGTCATCACCTTTGTGATGGAATATGAAAATTATACCTTCGTGGAAGCGGTGAAGATGCTGGCGGACCGGGCGGGGATCGCCCTGCCGGAGGTGGAATACTCAAAGGAGGCGAGAGCCCAGGCAGACTTGAAAAATACGCTCCTTGAGATCAACCGCCTTGCGGCGAACTTCTTTTATTATCAGTTAAAGCAGCCGTCAGGAAAGGTCGGATATGACTATTTTAAGGAGAAACGCCGTCTGACGGACGATACGATCCGCCACTTCGGTCTTGGGTATTCCAGTAAGGTGCCGGATGACCTTTACCGGTATATGAGGTCGAAGGGATACAACGACGATATTTTAAAAGAGACAGGTCTTTTCTTTATCGATGAGAGGGGAGCCAGAGATAAATTCTGGAACCGTGTCATGTTCCCGATCTTAGACGTCAATAACCGTGTCATCGGTTTCGGCGGCCGTGTAATGGGGGACGGGGAGCCGAAATATTTAAACTCCCCGGAGACGAAGATCTTTGATAAGAGCCGGAATCTCTACGGACTTAATTTCGCGAGAACGTCCAGGGCGAAATATATGCTGATCTGTGAAGGCTATGTGGACGTGATCGCTATGCATCAGGCCGGATTTACGAACGCTGTGGCATCTCTGGGGACCGCGTTTACGTCCCAGCACGCGATGCTTTTAAAGCGCTACACGGATCAGGTAGTCCTGACCTACGACAGCGATGGGGCGGGAGTGAAGGCGGCGCTCCGCGCGATTCCGATCTTAAAAGAGGTTGGAATGTCCATCAAGGTTTTGAATATGAAGCCCTATAAGGACCCGGACGAGTTTATCAAGAATCTTGGGAAAGAGGAATTCCAGAAGCGGATCGACAATGCCGTCGGAAGCTTTATGTTCGAAATCTCCGTGATCCGGAGCCAGTACAACATGCAGGACCCGGAGTCGAAGACAGGGTTTTATAACGCCATCGCGAAGAAGCTTCTGGAGTTTCCGGAAAAGCTGGAGCGTGATAATTACACGGAAGCCGTTGCAAGGGAGTATATGATCCCGGAGACGGATCTCAAAAACCTCGTGAACTCCATGGGCGGACTCATCGGAGTGACCACAAGGGAGCGGGAGTACGATAAGGAGCGGATCCGCCAGAAAAAGGAGAAGGAGGACGGGATCCGGAAGTCCCAGAGACTGCTTCTCACCTGGCTCATCGAGCGTCCGCAGCTTTTCGAAAAGATTCGCGGCATTATCACACCGGAGGATTTTGACGACGAGCTTTACAGAGAAGCGGCATCCATGGTCTTCGATGAATATGAAAAAACAGGAAGCGTGAACCCTGCGCAGATCCTGAATCATTTCATCGAGGGCGAGGAACAATACAGGGAAGTGGCGGCCTTATTCCACGCGAGTCTCAGCGAGTCCTTAAATAATGAGGAACAGAGGAGAGCACTCTCGGAGACCGTCAAAAAGATAAAGAAACACAGTCTGGAGGTAAAGGGAAAAACAGCAGATATCAGAGAGTTACAGGAAATCATCAGGCAGCAGTCAGCACTGGCTGTCCTGAATATCACACTTGACTGAGAGAAGCAGAAGCAAAAAGGCAGACACGAGGAACGTCAGGTGCCGGGAAGGATGGGATTATGGAGGAAAAGACACTTACATTTGAAGAGAAGTTATCAAAACTTCTGGAACTCGCAAAAAGTAAAAAGAACGTCCTTGATGAAAAGGAAGTTCTGGATGCCTTTGCGGGGGAAGAACTGACACCCGAGAAGCTGGACCGCATATACGACTTCCTGGATAAAAAACATGTCGACGTCTTAAAAATGTCGAACGATGATGATATGGATCCGGATCTGTTTTCGGAGGATGAAGATGCAGATCCGGAGGATGAGATTGATGTGGAGCATATCGATCTATCCGTACCGGAGGGGATCGGTGTAGATGATCCGGTCCGGATGTACTTAAAAGAGATCGGAAAAGTGCCGCTGCTTTCCCCGGATGAGGAGATCGAACTGGCAAAGAAGATCGAGCTCGGTGACGAGGAGGCAAAGAAGAAGCTTGCGGAGTCGAACCTGCGTCTTGTGGTGAGTATCGCAAAACGGTATGCCGGACGGGGCATGCAGCTGCTCGACCTGATCCAGGAGGGAAATCTTGGACTCATTAAGGCAGTCGAGAAGTTTGATTACCGAAAAGGCTATAAATTCAGCACCTACGCGACCTGGTGGATCCGTCAGGCGATTACCCGCGCCATTGCGGATCAAGCGAGAACGATCCGGATTCCGGTACACATGGTGGAGACCATCAACCGTCTTGTGCGGACCCAGAGACAGTTAGTCCAGAAGCTTGGCCGTGAGGCCACGCCAGAGGAGCTCGCGAAGGAGCTCGATATGCCGGTGGAACGTGTCCGTGAGATCATGAAGATCTCTCAGGATCCGGTGTCCTTAGAGACTCCGATCGGCGAGGAGGAGGACAGCCACCTCGGGGACTTTATCCAGGATAATAATGTGGAAGTCCCGGCGGATGCCGCGACCTACACGCTGCTCCACGAACAGCTGATGGATGTGTTGTCAACGCTCACTGAGAGGGAACAGAAAGTGCTGCGCCTAAGATTTGGCCTGGATGACGGAAGACCGAGGACTCTGGAGGAGGTCGGAAGACAGTTCAACGTGACGAGGGAGCGGATCCGCCAGATCGAGGCGAAGGCCCTTAGAAAACTGCGCCATCCGAGCAGGAGTAAGATCTTGAAAGATTATCTGGATGAGTAAAAAGATATGGGAAGCAGGAAAAGACCTGTGCAGGAAAAGGCAGTCAGGGATGGCCTGTCTGTGTGCTCCGGGGCGAAGTTAAACTGCCGGGAAATACAAAAAGGCGGCTGCGAAATCGAAAAGCAGTCGTGTGAAAGAGAAATGGAGAAATTGATATGAAATTATCAGAACGCCTGGAGCTGGTGCTCTCGTTTGTGGAACCTGGGGAGTCCGCGGCAGACGTTGGGACGGACCACGGACATGTTCCGGTGGAGCTTGTCAGGAGAGCGATCGTGAAGAAGGCCGTGGCTATGGATGTGCGGAAAGGCCCGTTATCCAGGGCGACGGAGAATATTGCCCTGGCTGGACTTGCGGATAAGATCGAGACGAGACTTTCTGACGGTGTCGCAAAACTTCAGCCCGGTGAGGCAGATTCTGTCGTGATCGCGGGAATGGGCGGCGAGCTGATCATTAAGATCCTGGAAAACGGAAGACATATGTGGGATTCAGTGAAACAGTGGGTCTTATCGCCGCAGTCGGAGATCTTTAAGGTCAGAAGATGGCTTTTTGAGAACGGTTTTGTGATCCGGAAGGAAGATATGGTCCTTGAAGACGGGAAGTTTTATACGGTGATGGATGTGCGGAGAGAGAAAGACGCAGATTCTGAGGGAAAAACAGTGGATCCGGATGTTTTAAGCCTTTCTGAGGACAGCCGCATGCTCTACGGCGATTATCTGATCCAAACGAAGAATCCGGTTCTTCTTACATATCTGAAGGAGGAAGAGACGAAGCTTCTGCGGTTCATCGAGGATCTTTCCGCGAAAGCGGGGGATTCCGAACGGGCGGCAGAGCGGCTTTCCGAGTTGAAATTACAGTTAAAAGAAAATCAGGAGGTACAGCATGAAATGCAGGGAGATCATTGAAATCTTAGAGACGCTTGCGCCGAAGTCCTGTGCCTGTGACTGGGATAATCCGGGACTTTTAGCGGGGCGGATCGACAAGGACGTGAAGAAGATCCTTTTGACGCTGGACGCGGATGATGCGGCGGTGGAGCGGGCGAAGGAGATCGGGGCAGATATGCTGTTAAGCCATCATCCGCTGATCTTTAAGCCGGTGAAGCATGTTTCGGACGAAGATTTTATTGGAAGACGGCTTGTGTCCCTGATCCAGTCGGATGTGTCATACTATGCGATGCATACAAATTTTGATTCGGCGCCGGGGTGCATGGCGGATATTGTGGCGGACCGGTTGAATTTTACCGATCAGAAGCCGCTGGAGGCCATGGGAGAGATTTCCGGGACGGAGTACGGAATCGGTAAGACAGGATCGCTGAAAGTGCCTATGAAGGGCTTGGAGCTCGTGCGAGAGGTTAAGAACCGGTTTGGACTTCCGTTTGTGACCGTTTATGGAAGTGAACTCTATGAGGATACTCCAATTGTGAAGGCAGCTACCTGCCCGGGGGCAGGTGGAAGTGAGCTTAAGGAGGCACTGAAGGCAGGCGCTCAGGCGTTTATCACCGGGGATATCAGCCACCATGAGGGGATCGACGCGGCGGCTCAGGGGATGATGATCATTGATGCAGGGCATTATGGGCTGGAGCATATCTTTATGGATTTTATGGAAGGTTTTTTGAAGGAGAAGCTGCCTGCTGATATTGAGGTCGTGAAGATGGCGGTGAAGTTTCCTGCGGTCGTTGTGTAGGTAATTGGCTTCGGGGACGCACCGATCCGGTCAGCCTCCGCCCCCGGGCTGAGATGATTTTCGGGGAGGTTTCTCTAAGCTTGCATGCGAATGCTAAGGGCGGAGAAAAGGTGACACAACTCGCTTCGCTCAGACAAGTGTCACCTTTCCTCCAACGCATTCACCTGCGAGCTAAGAGGAAGCCAATCCCCGAAAAACAGGCGCCCGGGATCGGAGGCAGACCGGTGCTATAGATCGAAGTGAAATGGCTGTTGCTGATGTTGTGAATATCATCAGCGGAGAGGTTGTGGGAGGTGGTTTTATGGCAGTTGTTAAGGTGAATGGAATCGAAAGATCGTATCCGGAGGGAACAACCTATCTGGAGATCGCGCGAGATTTTCAGGATCAGTATGAGAATGATATCCTGCTTGTGCGGGTCAATGGAAAGCTCAGGGAGCTTGAAAAGACTCTGGCGGGAGATTCTGAGATTTCCTTTATCACATCGAAGGAAAACGCAGGTTATAAGACGTACGAGCGCAGTGCGATCTTTCTGATGCTAAAGGCGTTTTATGAGGTAATTCCGCGAGAGAAGATCAAGAAGATCCAGATCGACTTTGCTCTGGGAAACGGGATCTACGGGGAGCTCGTCGGGAATGTTACGGTGGACGAGAAGTTGCTTTCTGAAGTGAAGGCGCATATGGAGAAGCTTAGGGACGCGGCGATTCCGGTGAAAAAGCGGAGTGTCAATACAGATGACGCGGTGGAGCTTTTTGGAAAGCATGGGATGCATGATAAGGAGCAGCTGTTCCAGTATCGTCGGGCATCGCGGGTGAATATTTACAGCATTGGGGAGTTTGAGGACTATTTTTATGGATATATGGTTCCGGACACCAGTTATGTGAAGTATTTTGACCTTGTTCCGTGTCATGCGGGATTTTTGCTCCTTCTTCCGGTGAAAACGGATCCGAAACATGTGGAGCATCCGGCGATCCGGGAGAAGCTGTTTTCAATCCTGCATTCTTCCTACCGCTGGAGTGACAGCCTGGAGGTGCCGAACGTCGGCGCATTAAATAAGATGATCGTGGACGGCAGAGGGCAGGATCTGATCCTGATGCAGGAGGCGCTGCAGGAGAAAAATATCGGTCAGGTTGCTGAGAAGGCAGTGAAGGATCCGGACCGCAGGATCGTGATGATCGCGGGACCGTCTTCGTCCGGTAAGACAACCTTCAGCCACAGGCTTTCAACCCAGTTTGCGGCGCTGGGATACAATCCGCATCCGATCTCCGTGGACAACTATTTCCGCAACCGGGAAGAGTATCCGCTTGACGAGAACGGGCAGCCGGATTTTGAGGCGCTTGGGTGCGTGGATATTCCACAGTTTAATGAGGATATGAACGCTCTGCTCTCCGGTAAGACCATCGAACTTCCACGGTTTAACTTTAAGACCGGTAAGAGGGAATACAAAGGCGAAATGCTGAAGCTTGGAAAGAAGGATATTCTCGTCATCGAGGGCATCCACTGCCTGAATGACGCGATGTCCTCAGAACTTCCGAAGGACAGTAAATTTAAGATCTACATCAGCGCCCTGACTCAGTTGAATGTGGATGAGCACAACCGGATCCCGACAACTGACGGACGACTGATCCGCCGGATGGTGCGGGACGCGAGAACAAGAGGAACCTCCGCGTTAGAGACGATCGAGCGCTGGCCGTCGGTGCGCCGCGGCGAGGACAAGAATATCTTCCCGTACCAGGAGAGCGCCGATGTGATGTTTAACTCCGCGCTTGTGTATGAGCTTGCGGTATTGAAGCTCTATGCGGAACCGCTGCTCTTCAATATCCCGAGAGACAGGGAAGAGTATGATGAGGCGAAGCGGCTTCTCAAATTCCTGGACTATTTCCTTGCCATCGACAGTGATGTGATCCCGAAGACTTCGATTCTCAGGGAGTTTATCGGGGGAAGCTGTCTGAACGTGTAGTTGTATCCGTTTTTTCTGTGGTATTTTCATAGGAGTGTGCATCCATATGGACATTATCTGTAAAGTTACTGTTCACGCCTTGCGCAAACAGTAACTGATTTTGCCGATGCTTCGCATTCCAAATCGGCAAAATCCACTACCGCCACTGTATTGTACGGAATTTTCAGTTCAGAAAATTCCTACCCGTGTACAGTAACTCTGTAAAAGCCGTAACGAAAAAATATAAACACACGTCTGGACATCAAAATAAATATATGCTAAAATAAACAAGTTCTGAGTAAGACAGATGGTCGCTGCTGCAATCCTAAGGGATGCAGGAGAGGAAAGTCCGGGCTTCAAAGGGCAGGGTGCCGGATAACGTCCGGCGAAGGCGACTTCAGAGACAGTGCAACAGAAATAAACCGCATGGAAACATGTAAGGGTGGAAAGGCAGTGTAAGAGACTACCGCCTCACTGGTAACAGGGAGGGCACATGCAAACCTCACTCGAAGCAAGGCCAAACAGGAAGCATAAGGCGGCCCGTCTGCTTCCGGGTAGGCCGCTTGAGCCGTCCGGTGACGGACGGTCTAGATAGATGACCATCCAACGACATAACCCGGCTTATCGTCTTGCTCAGAATATTGAATATGGAAAATGATGAAGACTGCTTTTCAGTATCGAATGATAAGGTTTTGAAAAGCGGTCTTTTTAGAATATCGAATCAATTTTGGGGTACTATTATGATGACGCTTTATCTAGTACAATCCACTTTAAATAACAAACTATTTTAATTCACATTCCTATTTATGGTACAATTGAACCATCGGAGGTGTCAATTATGCCTAATACAATTAAAACTATTTCTTTAACAGATGATGATAAATCTTACTTAAATAAACTGCTGACTCAGAGCACTTTGGAAATTCGCGTTTATCAATGTGCCAGAATCCTTCTGCTCAAATCTGAGGGTGCATCTAACGAAGCAATTGCTGACAAACTGGATATTGGAATCGGTGTGGTAAAACGTTGTCTTAATAAATTTAAAGAGAACAGTGTTGAAGCTTCTTTACATGATAACAACGGCCGTGGAAGAAAAGCGGAAATCACCGATGACGATATCACCTGGGTAATCAGTAAAGCTTGCCAAAAACCGAAGGATTACGGCTATTCTGCTGAATTCTGATATCCCATGAGTTTCAGGAAATTCATCAACTCTATAGCAGAAGCGGAAGGACATCTTCGTAGGGCAACAGTAGCTGAAACAACGCTTCGGAAAATTCTGAGCAATGCAAGGATCAAACCATTTCAGGTGTCTTATTACTGCGAAAGACGGGATCCTGAGTTTGATGCAAAAATGCATGATGTCCTTGTTATCCACAAGCAGATTGAAATGCAGTTTGACAAGGATGGAAAACTGATTCCCTTTGAGAAAGATGCCGTACATACCCTGTTTTATGATGAAAAGCCAGGAATTCAGGCAATTGCTACCACAGGTGAAGACCGTCCACCGATTCCGAATACAGATAAAAGCAGTGGCTATCAGCGAGATTATGAGTATGTCAGGTTGGAGACCCTCTCTCTGCTTGCAGCGATTGATTTGCTCTCAGGAGAAGCAATTCCATTAGTAAGTGAAACTCATAAAAGTTCTGACTTTATGACCTTTCTAAAGAAGAGATTGATTTCATAGTGTATGAGCTGCTTCAGCAGAAAACAAAAACAAAAAAGCACCAAAACCAATTTCACGAAAGAGAAAGTCTATCCAGAATTAGCATAAAACGATAGTTTGAAATAGGCTTCTAATTTGCGTGAATCATACTAGTATGGAGGATTTAAAAACTTTTAAGGGAAAGATATTTTGGAAACTGGTTTATCCCGTCAAAGTAAATGTCGATGGAGTTGTTTATGAATTGAACTATTATGTTGATATAGATGCAATTTCTGGCAATATCTTGGAAATTGCACATGATGTATATTAAGGAATTCTTAGGAGGTAAGTATATGAAAAAGTATTTTATTGCCCTATCTATTATGATGTTGATGTTATCTGCATGTGGGCACAGTAATGATAGAATTGATTTTCCACAAGCAGTATTATCGACACCAACAAGCATTAAAGTAAATAATGGTATTTCGGAAATATATTTAACACCGGAGCAGTTGGAGTTCTCAGAAGTGGTTGCTTTAATTGAAAGGAATTGGTGGAAGACTATTAAAGATATCAATGAGCCTCTTACTGATGCCAATTTAAAAGATATGGATGCGCCAATAAAAATATTAAATACTTTCTCAGAAAAAGAACTTTCAAATCAAGATATTTTAATAAGCTTTTATTATAAGGAACCAATAAAGTGGAAAAATGTAATTAACAGTAGCAATGAAGGAGATTTATTTAAGATTATATCTTACGTATTTATTCTTGATACAACATTTTCAGAAGAAAATAACAAAGGAATTATGCTTATTTCAGAAGATGAAAATGTATTTAATAAGTCGAATATGTATGAATATTATTATAATAAATCTCTGATCCCTTTAATAAAAGGACTTTTTGAGAGCAATTACAGTAATGAGTAAGCCATTATTTCGGTGGATAATATAGATAGCGTTTGATTGTATTAATACGTAAAAAAGTTGGTAGAAAAATCTTTCTATCAGCTTTTTTTCTGGTGCGCCTGGCGGCGCACGTTTCTAACGGGTCAAAGTCCCGAATCCGCCCGGTAGTGGGAAGGATATAGCCGAAGGCAAGGGTGTCCATCGTGAGATGGAATCTGGAGGAAGCTGGATGTGAGGAACATACTAACTCACGGGCAAATGAATATTCCGTTGCGGCGAAGCCGTCTGTCCGG